>ONNL01000061.1 GCA_900319195.1 uncultured Ruminococcus sp.
TCAGCTCAAATTCCGGCTTGATAAAGTTCCACTACGTCCGCAACGCTGATGAATTTGCACAGGCGGCTATGACGCGTATAGAAGAGGTCAAGAAGGCAGCGCCTGCTTCTGCACCGAGCGTTTCGGGCAGCGAGGCAATGGAGAAGTTGAACTCGCTCAAGCAGATGCTTGACAGCGGACTTATCACACAGGAGCAGTTTGAGCAGAAAAAAGCAGATATACTTGATAAAATGTAAAAGAAGGCGGTTCCGTTGTGAACCGCTTTTTCTCTTGCCAAACCGCCGAAAATGCTGTATAATAAAACTGATATTACTGCGGCGGGAGCGTGAGGCGAGTGAAAATTTCATACGGCATGATACTTATATGCGGCGACCCGACGGGCATTGAGCAGCCGCTCGGGGCGGCTTTTCGCAGCAGGGGAGCGCAGGTCGATGTCTCTGTGAGGAATTACTCCGAGGCGGCGGCAATGCTCGAAACGACCGAGTACAGCATGGTGCTGCTTCTTGCGGCGGACGACAGTCCCAACTGCCTCAGGCTTGCCGAAAAGGCGGCAAGAGAGCGCTCGAATGCCGCGACTGTCGTCCTCACCTACACTATCTCGGCGCGTGTGAGGAAGAGCTTCTACCGCGCAGGAGCGGCAAGGTGCCTTGTAATGCCGATGACTGTCGGGGAGATATGCACTGCCGTCTCCGACCAGCTCGGCTATGCGGACAGGCACGATAAATACCGCGATATGTATGAGCTGATGAAGCGGCTCGGCTTTCCTGTGAAGCTCAACGGCTTTGAGTACCTGTTGTATGCCGTGACGCTGACCGTTGACGACCCTGCACGGCTCGGCAGCATGACGGGGACCCTGTATCCCGAGATAGCGTCGAGATTCGGAGTGACCGCCGCACAGGCAGAGCGCTCGCTGAGATACCTCTCGGAGTCCCTTGACAGCACCAGCGTATTCTGCCGCTTCTATGGCTTGAGATCGGGCGAGAGCCTCAACAACCGTGAGCTTATCGCACTGACTGCCGACCTCTATGTGTGCTACATGAGGGACAAGCTTGGAATGTAAAAACAGCCGCAATACCTGTGGGGGCAGATATTGCGGCTTTGCTATGCGCGGATTTACTCCGTATTTTTTTTGTAGATTATTCCGAGACCCTTGATAAGCAGGTCGTTGTCGAGGATAATATCACGATTGCAGAGCGGAATGACAAGCTCGGCAAGTCCGCCCGTAGCGACAGCCGTGCACTTTTCGCCTATCTCCTCCTCGATGTGCTCGATAATGCCGTCGAGAGCGCAGGCATTTGAATAGAGCATACCGCTTTTGAGGCAGTCAATTGTATTCGTGCCGATAACGTGCGGCGGAGCTTCAAAGGTTATCTTGGGGAGCTGTGCAGTGCGGCTCGTGAGAGCGTCCGCGGAAATCCCCATGCCTGCCATGATCAGTCCGCCGACATAGCAGTTGCCCTTTTTGATGACGGAAACTGTTGTGGCTGTTCCCATGTCTATGACGATGAGCGGCGACGGGTACTGATTTATAGCCGCAACAGCGTCAACAGCCTGATCACTTCCGAGCTGACCCGGGTTGTCGATGAGAATGTTCAGACCTGTTTTTACTCCGGGACCTGTGAGCATGACATCAACTCCGAAGAGCTTTTTTATCGCTCCCTTTACGGTATTGGTCACCGAGGGCACTACCGACGACATGATAGCCGCGCTTACGTCCCTCACTCCGAAGCCGTTCATTTCGAGAATGGTCTTGAGGAGAACGGCATATTCCGCCTCAGTCGCGGTGTGGTCGGTGGAGATGCGCTCGGAGAGCACGACCTCGTCCTTATCGTTTATACAGCCGAAAACTATATTTGTATTTCCTATATCCACTGCTAAAAGCATAAATTATCCCTCCTGAGATTTGTTATATATAGAGTATAGCATATAAATGGAAAAATAGCAAGGGACGCGGAGAAAGATGTGGGGATAATTTTTGCCGCGTATTGCATAGCGTTAAATTGGAATTTGCAAAAACTATGATTTGGAAAATTAGTATTATGCTGAAATAGTATTATTCAGTCATTTTTACTATTCTTAACTTTTAGACCGATTAGTATCAATAAGAGTCCCATGATTGCCTCAAAAACAGCCAAAAATAATTATTGATATCCATTCTTTGTTCTTATCCATATAAACCCTCTCCAGCTTATTATCTATAAAAAGCTTCCGTAAGCGAAAGCAGACTATCCGACTTGTGCAGAGAGAGCGAGTTTACGAGCGACAACGTGGCTGCGCCGCCGCTCGCTCAGCGGCAAATTCTGATTCTATTATAATCGACCCTATGTAAAAAGTCAAGCTGTTATTTATCCGTTATGTGTTGCTTAAAACAATAATTTGTGATATACTATAAATAATCAATAACACGGAGGTATCTGCCATGCTTAAAGGAAAAACAGTCCTGCTCGGAGTCAGCGGCTCCATTGCAGTATATAAAATATGCAGCCTTGCACGTATGCTCGTGAAGCTCGGTGCGGAGGTGCACGTCGCAATGACACCAAACTCGCTCAATTTCGTCCACCCTCTCACATTTGAGACGCTCACTCAGCACAAGTGCCTTATCGACACCTTTGACCGAAACTTCGAGTACAGTGTCGAGCACGTCTCTATCGCAAAGAAGGCGGACGTTGTGATGATAGCTCCTGCGAGCGCGAATGTTATCGGCAAGATAGCAAACGGCATTGCCGACGATATGCTCACGACCACGGTAATGGCTTGCACCTGCAAGAAGATAATTGCACCTGCCATGAACCACAATATGCTCCATAATCCGATAGTTCAGGAGAATATATCAAAGCTCAGGAATTACGGCTATGAGATAATAAATTCGGGACACGGAATGCTTGCAAACGGCGATATAGGCGACGGCAGACTTCCTGATGAGGACGTGCTCCTTGAATACATTATCCGCGAGACCGCATTTGAAAAAGACCTCACAGGCAAGAGGGTGCTCGTTACAGCAGGCGCTACCCGTGAAAGCATAGACCCCGTGCGCTTCATCTCAAATCATTCGAGCGGAAAAATGGGCTTTGCAGTTGCTCGCGCGGCAATGCTCAGGGGAGCTGATGTCACGGTAGTTGCGGCACATACCGACGTAGAGCCTCCAATGTTCGTGAATGTCGTGAGGGTCGAGTCTGCCGAGGATATGTTCAACGCGGTAAAGGAGCACCTCGGGGAGTCCGACATTGTTATAAAAGCCGCGGCTGTTGCGGACTACACTCCCGTGACAGTTGCCGACAACAAGATAAAGAAGTCCGACGGCGACCTCAGTATACCGCTGAAGCGCACTACCGACATTCTCAAGTATATCGGTGAGAACAAGCGCGGAGGACAGGTCATCTGCGGCTTCTCTATGGAGACCGAAAATGTAGTTGAAAATTCACGTAAAAAGCTCACGAAGAAAAATGCGGACATGATATGTGCCAACTCGATAAAGAGTGCAGGAGCAGGCTTCGGCACGGATACGAATATAATCACGCTCATCACTCCCGATAATACCGTGGAACTGGAGCTTATGTCCAAATTCGACGCGGCAAACGTGATACTCGACAGGCTCAAGGGAATTGCGGAGAGCAAATGAGCTGACGGATCAATTTGAATATATAAGAGCATTGCAGATACGGAGGTGCAGAATGGGGATAACATACAGAAGGCTTGAACAGCGCGACCTCGGGACATTTATACAGATGCGTATAGCTCAGCTCCGTGAGGAAGGCGCAGAGGAGGACATCGACCTTGCACCTGCCCTGCGTGACTACTATGAGCGCCACCTCTCCGACGGCACGTTCGTATCGTGGCTTGCACTTGACGGCGAGAGGATAGTCGGCACGAGCGGTATGTCGTTCGTTGAAAAGCCGCCGTATTTTGCCTGCCCGAGCGGAAGAATGGGTCTGCTGTCGAGTATGTTCACAGCTCCGGAATACCGACGAAAAGGAATAGCAAGGGAGCTTCTCACACGGGTGGTAGATGAGGCAAGAAAATACGGCTGTGGTACAGTGCAGATAACCGCCTCAGACATGGGCGTGAAGCTGTACACAAGCTTCGGATTCGTGAAAAATCAGAACTTCATGCAGTACAGACTGTGAGGTGCGATATGATATACAGGACTGCTTCAAGCGCCGATATACAGGAGCTTACGGAGATACGTGCACTCTTTCTTGCGGAGGAATTCGGTGAGGGCGATTTTAGTGAAGAAAAAACCGTGCTGCCGGATTATTTCAGCCGTCACCTCGGAAACGACCTCACTGTATTTGTCGCGGACGACGGTGGGAGAATAGCCGCGGCGGTATTTCTGATGATCTCGGAAAAGCCTGCAAATCCGCGTTTTCCGCGCGGAATGACGGGGACGGTCATGAACGTTTTCACTCGCAGGGAATACCGCAGGAGAGGCATCGCGGGTGCACTCATGAAAATGCTCATTGAATATGCGGAGAATGCACAGCTCGACATCATTGAGCTGAAAGCCTCGGAGTCGGGGTATCCGCTGTATAAAAAGCTTGGCTTTGAGGAGGACACCTTCCCCGATAAGCCTATGAAATACATTGTCAGCAAGGAGAAAAAATGCCGAACATAATTGAAATAAAAGACCTCTCACTCGGGGAGCTCCAGCCGTACAGGAATACCAACGAATTGCAGCTTATGCGCTGGTTTGAGCCCGAAAAAGAGGGGATATTCATTGCGGAGAGCCCGAAGGTCATTCGCCGAGCACTTGCCGCAGGCTATCAGCCGCTCTCGTTTCTGCTCGAGCGGAAGTATATCGAGGGACAGGCAAGGGACATAATCGAGGGACAGGAGGTCCCCGTGTATACAGCTTCGTCGGACGTGCTCACCGAGATAACGGGATTCAGGCTCACTCAGGGAGCGCTGTGCGCCATGCGGAGAAAGCCGCTGCCCGAGGTATCGGATATAATCGGGAATGCGGAGCGTATTGCCGTGCTTGAGGATGTTATGAACCAGACCAACATCGGAGCTGTTTTCAGAAGCGCGGCTGCACTGAATTTTGATGCGGTAGTGCTGACGAAGCCGTGCAGTGACCCTCTTTACAGACGCTCTGTCCGTGTGAGCATGGGTACGGTATTTCAGGTGCCGTGGACGTATTTCAATACGGACGACTATCTCTCGGAGCTGAAGGCCTGCGGATTCGCAACAGCTGCAATGGCTCTGCGGCATGATACCGTGAAGATAGACGACCCGAAGCTGCGTGAGGAGAAAAGGCTTGCTGTGATACTCGGTACGGAGGGCGAGGGACTGAGGGAGTCAACGATTGATTCCTGCGACTATACGATAAAGATACCCATGGCACATGGGGTAGATTCGCTCAATGTTGCTGCCGCGAGCGCGGTTGCATTCTGGGAGCTCGGAAAGCACCGTTCATGATGGTGCTTTTATATTTAACAATTTCATTTTTGAACCGAAATTATTACATATTCGCTGAAAATATCACGTTTCCCTTGACTTTTAAGTGCGTATGTGCTACAATTATAGTGGATTTAAATGCCCTTGAAATCACATTTATCAACAGGTCACGTCTTTTCTTGCGCTGAAAGGGCGCAAATGGTAATTGGGCGGCAAAAGAGATGACGTGGCACAATCAAAAGGAGGAAAACACAGATGAAAAAATTCACACGGCTGTTTCAGACGGTATTCATCTGCATTGCTATGCTGGCGACGATGACCCTCTCACCGCTCAGCTTAAAGGTGGGCAATGTACTTGATTCCGCCGCTGCGTCAGTGGACTATCCGCCGCAGCTCATGAACATCGCCACAAAGGACAACTCAAAGGTACTTACGGAAAGCGGCACAACGGACGGCTCTGCTGTTATTGCTGCGGCTCTCGGAAGCGATCTCGCACCTTCATGGAGATTCGACAGAGTAGGCGTTGACTCAAAGGGTACATTCTTCAAGCTCTGCAACGCGGAGTCGGGCAGACTTCTCACACCGCAGAATTATAACGTAAGCGCAGGCGCAAAGGTGATAATGTACGGCAGTGAGTCTGCAAAGTCTCAGCACTGGTATGTTGTCCCCGTCAAGACAGACCGTCTCGGCAACAACCTCTACTATAAGATAGTAAACTATGAGGACACTTCACTTGCACTCACACAGGGCAGCTCGGGCATGACTCTTGCTTCCTATACGGGTGCGGACTCACAGCTCTGGCTCCTCAACTGCGACGGACTTCAGGGCTTCGCAGGATATTGCAGCAACGACAACACAGGTAGTATCAAGGCAGGAGACATCGGCGGACTCTTCGGTGATGTAGTCGAGGTATCGACCTTCTCCGACCTCAAGAAGTACGCAACAGCAAGCGACCCCTATACAATTATTATTAATAAGAAGATAAGCGTTACCACTCTTCAGAAGGACTCCTCGGGACGCTACTACTGCCCCGACGGACGTATAAATGTCGCAGGAAACAAGACTATCATCGGAAGCTATTCGGCAAATGTTCTTTATAATGTGGCATTCCTCACAAATGATGATACAAGCGACAACGTCATCTACAAGAACATTGAATTCCAGCACGACGCAGAGGCAAACGGCAACGATAACATCACCTGCTATTTCAGAAATGGTGAGAACCTCTGGGTAGACCACTGCACATTCACAGGTCACTCGAATTACAACACCGCAAGCACAGGGCTCGAGGACTGGGATAAGTTCCTTGCCTGCTGCTATGACGCAGACTACTGCACAGTTTCAGACAGCTCCTTCGGACTGCACGAATACGGACTTATCCTCGGCTATCCCGACAGCTCCGCGAGCAACTATGCAAAGTATAACGGCTATCCGAGAATGACGCTCACATCTAACTACTTCTACAAGACCCTTACTCGTGCACCCGGACTCATGCGCTGGGGTTACTTCCACAGCCTCAACAACTATGTGCGCGAATTCTCAATGGCATACACGGTTCAGGCTAACGTTAACATCTTCGCTGAGAACTGCTACTACGAGAACAACTCGACAAGCGGCAACGTATGCTGTGACTGGAACGCTCCGAGCTCGACAGACCAGAACCTCGGCTACTTCCTTGATTCAGGCTCGAAGTCATCGGGCAATGTGAACCGTCTTACAGCAGGTGCGGGAACAACTTCAAATCCCTCGTATGCACAGACGGGTACATGGAAGGCAACTTCAAATTACAGCTATGTAAAGCTCACGGCTGATAATGCAAAGACCTACTGCTCAAGCTACAGCGGACGTCAGTCGTCAAAGAACACAATGATGTATCTCCGCTTTGCAAGCGCAGGCATACCGAGCGCAGGCTTCAACACGGCTCCCGACGGTGTAATGGCTGCATCGTTCAATGAGGGTGCGGCTTACAGGATAAAGAATGTGAACTCGGGACTCTATATGCAGGTTGCAAGTGCGGCTGCTGAGAACAATGCTAATGTTCAGCAGTGGGGCACAGACGGTACTTCGGTACATGACATCTGGAAGCTCTACAGCGCAGGTGACGGCTATTACTACATCGCTTCATGCGTTGGCGACGGCGGTACATACGTGCTCGACGTTGCAGGCAAAAAGACCGCAGACGGCACAAACATTGACATCTACCAGTACAACGGCGGAACGAATCAGCAGTTCATGCTCACTCAGAATTCCGACGGAAGCTACAAGATACTCACAAGAGTTACCGGAGAGGCTTCGGCTGTCGAGGTCATCAATGCGGACACATCATCGGGCGCAAATGTTCAGCAGTGGACTGTAAACGGTGCAAACTGTCAGGACTGGGTGCTCGAACCCGTAACAGATCCCGGAACATCCATGAACACGGGATATATCTACACATTCGAGAATGTCAATTCGGGCTTGGTAATGGACATCGTAAACGGCTCTATGGCAGAGGGCACTAATGTACAGCAGTGGGGCTCAAACGGCTATGACTGCCAGAAGTGGATACTCAAGGAGTTCGGCTCGGGCAATTACTACTGGATACGCTCACAGCAGGATAACGGCTATGCGCTCAAGGCTGAGGGCAGTGCGGACGCAAGCAACATCGACATCGTTGCATATTCAAGCAAGGACAGCGCACAGCTCTTCCGCTTCACGAAGAACCTTGACGGCTCCTACAGCATACTCTCACACGCTTCGA
>ONNL01000060.1 GCA_900319195.1 uncultured Ruminococcus sp.
CTGATCCATAGTCTGCGAATATATATCGAACACCACTGCTGAATGCATGGTAGTTTTGCTCCAACGAGCGATTTTTTTAACTTCTTTCCTAAACACCTCGGGGGTGGTGTATTCATACTGAAATTGTCTCACAGGAAACCTCCCTCTTTTTACACTTTTTTCTATTATACAACAAATTAATAAAAAATGCAAGGCTATTGTGAGAAAATATTGTTAATAAAGTATGACAATTCTAAAATATCACAGTTATAATATTTTTTTATTACTGCAATAAAAAAGACATCCCGAAGGGTGTTTTGAAATCACATAGAATGCCCTGTTGATTTGTGTATATTACAAATAAATCACAAATGCCTGTAAATTGCAAGCTTTGTAATATTTTGCACAAATTATACATAACGGAAAAGCTCCTCACTTATGGGAGGAGCTTCATAGGTGAAGGTTATTCGATTCTTTTCTTGCCGACGAAGAAAAGAGCGGCAGCGTCAGGTCCGACATGAGTGCCGATAGCACACCCGAAGCTGAATTTTTTTATTCTGCCCTTTAGCTGCGGAAATGCCTGTTCAACGGCATCAGCAAGCATTTCTCCGTATTCTCTGTTGGAATCGCAGACAAAGCAGGGACCGCTGTAATCAGCTTCATTCAGTGCCTCCTTCTTCATTATTTCGGCAAGGCGCACTTCTATTTTGTCTCTGCCCTTTATGCGCTCCATTATCTCAAAATTGCCGTGGTGATCCATATTCATGACCGGGTACAAATTGAACATATGTCCGAATGCAGCCGCGGTCTTGGAGAGCCTTCCGCCGCGTACAAGATAGCTCAGGTCGGTAGTGTAGAAGGTATTCGAGATATTCAGCCTGTGTTCCTCTATCCACGAGGTAAGCTCGTAAAAGCCGATGCCCTCATCTCTCTTTTCAGCAGCCATGAGCATGAACATACCATAGCCCGAGGAGGCTGAATAGGAGTCTATCACCTCAATGTTGCGGTTGGGATATTCCTCACGGAGCTTCTTAGCTGCTTTGACAGCCTCGTTATAGCAGCCTGACAGCACAGATGAAAGTGAAACGTGAATTATGTCGCGGCTGTCCTCAAGGAACTGCCTGAAATACTCGGTGTACTCAGCCTCTGTGATGGGTCTGGTCACTGCCTGTGAGCCGTCTGATAATTTCTTATAGAACACGTCGGGAGTAATATCTCCGCCCATGTTATCGACTATATCCCTGCCGTCGAGCTTTATAGTAAAGGGGATATAATGTATGTTACTTTCATGGAGCAGCTCGGGTGTAAGGTCTACCGCAGAGCTGCAGCTCAAAACATAGCTATGCATATATTTTCTCCTTTGCTTTTTTGCTGACTCACTTACCTTCCTTTAGCGAGGTAAAGGTCATTTTGTTTTCATTGCATATTGTGTAACCGTTTCTGCCGTTGTTCTTGGTGTTATAGAGTGCCTCGTCCGCAGTTTTCAGCAGCTCCTCCTCAAAGCCGTCCGTACCGAAGGCAACACCTGCACTTACTGTTATCGAGCTCACTCTGCCGTCGCCTGTCCTGAGCTTCTGACCGATAAGTCCGAGCTTTAAGTCAATGACGTTCATCTGTGCAGTTGTAATGTCGGTGAGTATCACGATAAATTCGTCGCCGCCGTAGCGTATGACATAGTCGCTTCCTCTGAACGAGCTTTTCAGCACATCGGCTGTCTTTTTGAGGGCATGGTCGCCCACCTCATGTCCGTATGTGTCGTTGATGTCCTTGAATTTGTCAATATCCATCATGATGAGAGCAATGCTCATGCCCGAATTTCTGAGCTGGTGAGTTACCGTATCAAAGGCGCTTCGGTTGAGCAGACCTGTCAGGGCGTCATGCTCCGCTCTGAAATGGAGACGGTCCTTGTATGCCTGATTTTGCAGATACAGCTCGTTATAGACATCGGCAAAGTTCACAAGCTCGGCAACGCCCTGTGCCTTGATAGTCTTGTCATTGCGAAGGTCACGGATAAAGCTCTTGATAGGTTTGAGCACCATTATCTGCATGACAATGCAAAGAATAACAGCTGCCGTGAGCAGTGAAACGATAAAGATTATCTGGAGCTCAAGGTGATCTTTCAGCCTTACGGAGAAATCCTCGTATTTTGAATTGAGGTCACGATTTATGCATTCCTCGCAGTCTCTTACAAGATTTCTGATCTTTTCCTTCTTGTTCTGATAATTCTCATCGACAACGAGTGAGATAGCCTTTTCCTTCATATCCTCCGATGACATGAGAAGGTCATCTGCAACAATGTCCTCATTCGTATTTTTCCAGTTTTCGATCTCAGTGCGAAGGGGAGTGTCGGGAGCTTCCGCATAATGTATGAGCACCGCGGCTTGATACTCCTCATTCATAAGGTCATATGAGACGTCACGAGCCTTGCGGAGATATTCAGTCGATTCATCATTGCCGAGTCCCTGAAGTGTCTCGATAGCTTTCTCGCGGTGCTTTTCGACGAACGATTCATTCAGGTAGTTATCGAGATATTCGTCACCGCCGTGAAGTACATACAGACGCATCAGATCGGTGAGGTGATCGGACGCTCTCAGCAGCTCGGTGGAGGAATTGATCGACGCTGTGAATTTTTCCTCAATAGTGATAAGCTCCTTGTAGTCGCTGTATATACGCAGTCCGCTGTAAAGAATAACGCTTATCATGCTGATGATCACAGCCATGAATACCAAGCCGAGTGTCTGTATATGTATATGTGCTTTGGGCTTACTGTTTTGATTCTGTTCATCTTTCATAGTCGCTGCACTGTCCCTTTCGCTGCATATTCAGCTCAGTCATGTATCTAAAAGCTGTATATATACAAATATGATGTCGTAAGTACTTAGAATTATACTTGCAGTCATTATAACATATGACTCGAAAAATATCAAGAGCCGCGGGAAAAATTTGTCAGTTAATTAATTTTTTGCGCGAATTATATGTAACGTAAAAGCTCCTCACGGGGAGGAGCTTTGTTCATTTAAGCCGCCTGAGGTTCTCACGCCATCAGAGTATCATCCTTACTGCTTATTCATCATAGTATTGGTCTGATTCGTCATCGCCGGTCGGCTCCTGTGCGTAGTCTGCACCTGACTCGGTCTTGATATGGTCGCTGCCGAGCTTGATATGTACTTCAAAATGACAACCCTTCTCAACGCCCGTGAAAATGCCGCACACCCATATTGCCTCGTCCTCACTTATGGGCAGGGACAGGGACTCGACCCTCAGACCGTCGGGACAGCTGCTGATGGGATAGTCGTTTCTGTAATATGCTTTTCCAAAGGTATGGGAAATCACTGAACAGATCTTGCCGTACATACTGTCCGCGAACAGCAGTTGCTTTTGTACCAGCACAGGATCGATCATATCGCTCCTTACATGGACATTATAATCGGTATTCCCGCCAAAAAGCGCAGGCGGAGGAGAAACAAGATTGCTGCCCAGCTCATATATGTAATGGTCGAAGCGCATAACTCCGAAGGTGTCGGAATACACATCGAACTGCACAGCGTTCTTTGCGTGAGTACGAGCCTTTGCCTTTGCAGCACGCTCCTTGTCTGTCTTTTTGAACCAGATAGTAAATGCCAGCCATGCCGCCGCCAGTCCGATGAAAACTCCCATCGTACCGAGCTTGCCGCCTATCGCATTGATAACTATAAACGCGATGATAAAGGGCGGCGAAAGCAGCCATACCAGAAACAGCAAGCCGAAGAACAAGACTCCGATGTTCTCAAGCGTCTCGTTTACACAAAGCGGTCCCGTGACATTCTGATATTTTTCGTAATACTTCTGTATATCGTATATATTATTATCCATCATTCATTGTTCCTCAAGCTAAGATTCCTCACACCTATGAATACCATGCAACAGCGCCGCGGCTGTCTGCCATGCCTTTCTCAGCTCACCAGAAGCTTTCTCATCATTACAAGGTCAAAAACATCAAGCCTGCCGTTTTCGGCAAGGTCTCCTGCCTGCCAGTTTGAAAGTCCGTCCGAAATTCCAAGCAGCCAATTCTGCATCGCAGTAAGGTCAGCGACACTGAATTGTCCGTCAGCATTTACATCGCCTCTTACAGCTGACCACTCAGATATTTCCGAAGCGGTAAGAGCATGGTCGTATATCTTAACATTGTCGATACCTCCCTTGAAGAAGGTATCCTCCTCATAGTACGACTTGCCGATATAACAGCTCAGACCTGTTCCCATATCTGCTGTCTGAGCGTGTGCTTCTGTCGTATGGAGGACCTCAGCTCCGTCGAGATACAGCTTCGCATCAGCGCCGCTTACAACAAGTGTATAGTTATGCCATTTTGTGCCGTCAAGCTCGGTGACAAGCTCTGTCTCATCGCGCCACGAATCCGTTGCCGCGGCAAATCTGAACCTGTCCTTTCTAACATGGAAGAATACATATTTCACGTTATCCTTTCCGGCGGCAAAGGTGAAGAAGTTGCCCTCCGACTCCGATCTCACATCCATGCTGACAGTATAGTCACGGAGTCCGTCGAGCATACCGACAGGGAATGCGCCGTATGTTCCGTCACTTCCGTCGAGGTAAAGGAAATTTCCCTTTTCACTGTCCGAGCTTATGACCGCGCCGCCGCTCAGTGCAAGATTTCCCGTACCGTTTTCAAAATCTATATCGACAAGCGGCTCACGCTTCTCGGCAGACCCTATCGGCTCGCCGTAGACCTTGAATTCATATACTGTCGGAGTGTACCAGTTGTTTGTCGGATTGTTCTGAAGTGTTGCATTCTGAACATTCAGCCTTACATATCTTGCCCTTCCTTCGAGCATATCGCTGTTGAAGCCGTAAGTTTTTGTGACCTCCTCACTGCTTTTGTCGGTGTGGTCAAGGAGCTTTGTCCAGTTTACACCGTCAAGGCTTCCCTCAATTGTATATGTATAATAGCCCTCTGAGCCTTTGCATATGTACCATGAGGTCTGAACGTTTTTTAGCTCACAAACGCTTTCAAGGTCTATCTGCAAATAGAACGGCCATTTCTTGTAGTCTCCTATTGCCGTGAACGAGGATCGATACGAGCCGTCAACAGCCTTTGACGGTGCATTGCTTTCCTTGGCGGCAAGTGACGATGAAGCAGGTCTGTCCTGTGAGAGAAGCTCGCCCTGCTGAACAGGGAAAAGCTCACCTGTTGAGGTGTTGTATTTGAAATAGGGATAGTAGTCGTAGAATGCAAAGCCGTTATCGAAATAAAGCGGACAGAGCGTAGTACCGCTCGTTGTAGAGGCTCTCAGCCAGCGGTATGCGTGCATGAGATAGTTTTTATCCTGCATATTCACTATCCAGCCCGATTGTGATGAAAAGGTCGAGGTATTGCCTATACTGCGCAGATCGCTCCACTCTCCGTAGAGGTCGTCGGTAACGCTGTATGCGCCGCTGCTCGGGTACCAGCCTGCTGCCTGTGAGGTGAACAGGTAGTAGAAGCCGTCCTTCTTGATAAGATTCGGGAACTCGCGGTACTGATCCTCGAAAAGGGTGGTCACTATCTCTGTCACATCGCTGTAATCATCACTCATGCGGAAAATGTACATCGTTGCATTAGCTCCCTGACCCTCCTTGTTGGCGGCGGCGATGAGGTAGCCTGCACCGTCGTCATCGAAGAATATCGCCATATCACGCACCTGTATACCGAGAGGGTTGTATACATGGTGTACGGTGAATTCTCCGCCGGGAGTACCCGTGATGACGAGCGCCTTTCCGTCGTTATAGCCGCTTGGCTGTTCCCAGTGCGCCCATACGACGACCTTGTTCTTTTCTGGGATATAATCGATATGCACGGACTCTATCTTGCAGCTTGCAAGCGCCGGATTCTGAGAGCTGTCCGCAACACATCGCTCATTCCCGAAGCTTCTTCCGTTGCTCGAGGTCGTCTCAGCGAGGTAGATGTCATTCTGACCCGAATGCGCCTTGAGCGAGTAACTGTAATAGGTGCTCCCGATCTTATATCCGCTCGTTTCATAGGCAAGGCTGCTTCCCTTTTGATTATCATAGGTGTTGAGACCTGAAGGCAGAGTGCAGGGTGTAAGTTCCTTGACGGAGGAAAAGCTCTCATTGCCCCCAGAGCTTACTCCGAGCCGGTAATAATAGGTCTCTCCAAGCTGCATATCATCGTCCTCGAAGGAGGTGCCGCTGCCCTTGTAGATTGGGATAAAATCCTTCTCGGGATCTGTCGAGCGGTAGAGGGTATAGCTTTCAGCTGACAGAGTTGTTGCCCACTGCAGAGCAGCGTGGTCGGCGCTGTCACTATCCGCGGTACAGACGAGATTCCCGACAAGTCCTATCTCTGAGGAAACCGTCTGTGAGGCTGTGACTGCATTTGCGGTCCGACGGACACGCACTTCGCCTGATGTCAGCAGCAGCGCTGCACTGCATATCAATGCGGCAGCACGTTTGATAAGTGGTCTTTTCATAATCTTTCACTCCTTTATTTTTATGGCTTCATGCCAAATTTCAGCAGATGAGTGCCATTATTGCTTTTTCAGTCAAGACCCTCCCACCATTTTTCCGTAAAGCTGTCTATGCTGTCAAAGCTGACCGTTTCGCCTATTCTTGGTGTAGCTAAGTTCACACCGAGTCTTTCAGCTTCTCTTGTAATACGAATGATAGGATCGTCCCACGAATGATTTGCAAGCACAAATGCTCCCCAATGAACAGGTATCGCCCACTTTGCCCCTGCGTCCTTTACTGCCTGTGCTGAGGATTCAGGTGTCATGTGGGAATCGGGCCAGCCCGTGTCATACTGTCCGTCCTCGACAAGCATCAGCTCGGGAGCACCGAGCTTTTCACGGACTTTTGTGAACACATCATAGTATCCGCCGTCACCTGTAAAGTACAGGCTGTGTTTCCCGTTATTTATGTACAGACCTCCCCAGAGCGTTATGTTGCTCTTGAGAGGATTTCTTCCCGAAAAGTGCTGCGAAGGTGTGAGTGTACAGGTGAGACCGTCAAGCTCGATATCCTCCCACCAGTAAAGTGAGTGCAGCTTACTCTCGTCTATTCCCCAGCCCTTCAGATAGCTGTCTACGCCGAGCGGTACGATATACGCGCTGACCTTGCTGTCGATCGCTTTTATCGTATCATAGTCAAGATGATCGTAATGATCGTGACTGATAAAAAGAACGTCAATGTCAGGAACGTTTTCGGGCTTGAGAGCAATATCCGAAAAGCGCTTCGGACCAGCGAAGCCGACAGGTGAGGTACGCTTTGTAAGAACGGGGTCAATGAGAATATTCTTGTCTCCCATTTGTATAAACGACGATGAATGACCGAGCCATGTTACATTCATATCGTTCACATCTGCACGCTGTATGTCTTTAAGCTCCATAACGGGTATCGTGTCATCGGGAGTCCTTCTGCTGCTCTTTTTGCCTATGTTTCCGGACATAAGCTTAAACCCATTTTCGTTGTGAAACTCGCCGTCATAGAATTTGTCGGTCTTTTCAGCAAAGCTCTTCTGCATTTCCTTGTCGGGAGTTTTTCCGACACTTGGGTAAAATTTCAAAAAAAGAAAAGCAATGATAAGTATGACCAAGATAGCAATGAAAAATACGAGCAATATTCTGCGCAGTATTTTGAGTTTTTTCATAGTCCCACCCCTTATTATACTGAAAAAACGTCACCTTTTTATGCTCCTGATCATCGGGAGCGATATTCCGTGCTTGACGAGCTTTCGGCTAAAGCCGTATTTTATCTTTGATAGCATTATACCATATACTGATATAAAAAAGCAAGATATTATGCGTAATTTTTCATATATTCTGTACATTTTGCGACCGACCTGTGTTTTGCAGATATCTGCACGTTTTTTTCTGAAAGCATTACATTGTATCTAAAGTTTCTGATGAGCTGAACCCTGTCGTTGACAAGTATTGCCTATGACATGAAATTGCATGGTCTGTACATAATTCCGCGGCACTTCGCATAACATTTAGCGAGGTGCATACATATGAACAAAATCAAAAGAAAAATATACAGCGGACTCATGCTTGCAGGACTTGTTGCGGCTTCTCTCGGAGCAGCGGACGTACTCGGGAAAAAGGCGGAAAGGCAGGGAACACTGCCTGTTTCACTCATCACGGACGAGGACGAAAAGCCTGTTATCATCATTGATGCAGGTCATGGCGGCTTTGACGGCGGCTGCACGAATGCTGACGGCACTATCGCTGAAAAGGGGATAAACCTGAGTATATTGCTGCGGCTTCGTGATATGCTTGAGGTGAGCGGCTATGAAGTACACGTAACACGCGACAAAGACATCTCAATTCATGATAAGGGCGTCGAGGGACTGTCCGCACAGAAGAGCTCCGATATGGACAATCGGCTTGAGCTTTTCAATAAGTACGACAATGCCATATGCGTGTCGATACATCAGAATCAGTTCACTCAGCCGCAGTATAACGGCGCTCAGATGTTCTATTCTGCGGCAAATGACGAGAGCGAGTCGCTGGC
>ONNL01000056.1 GCA_900319195.1 uncultured Ruminococcus sp.
ATCAACATCATCGTGGTAAAAGACCTTTCCCGTTTCGGAAGAAACTACATCGAGGTCGGGAGATACACTGACGAATAATCGAGAAAACCAGCTACCTCAGGAAAAACGTTTTTGAAAGGTGATAATATGACAGAAAAGCTCTATGATAACGGAACTTTATACAACTTCGACGCGAGGGTAATTGCCTGTAATAAGGGCAAAAATGGCTATGAGATAATACTCGGCCGCACCGCATTCTTTGCTGAGGGCGGCGGACAGGCTGCCGATACGGGTACTATCGGCGGAGTCAGGATAAATGACGTTCAGGATATAAACGGCGAGTCCGTACATTATGCCGATTCAGCGATAGAAGTCGGCACAGAGGTGCATTGTGCTGTTAACGGTGAGATACGTTTCAGAAGAATGCAGAACCACACGGGCGAACATCTTCTCACGGGTATTATCCATAACCGCTTCGGGTATAACAATGTCGGCTTTCATCTCGGCTCGTCGGACGTTATCCTCGACCTTGACGGACAGCTTACCGACAGTGAACTGAGGGAGTGTGAGCTTGCCGCAAATAAGGCGATAGCCGAGGACAGAGCTGTCACGATTTCATATCCCGATACGGAGACGCTCAGAACGCTCGAGTATCGGAGCAAGCTTGAGCTGACCGAGAATGTGAGACTTGTGACAATTGAGGGATATGATGTATGTGCCTGCTGTGCTCCTCATGTGGATTCTACGGGAAAAATAGGGATGATAAAGGTCATATCCCGCGAGAATTACAAGGGTGGTACACGGATTCGTCTCCTCTGCGGACTTGACGCTCTTGATGACTATAACAAGCGTCTTGAAAGCGTTTATGCCGTTTCGCGTCTTATCTCGTCGAAGCCTGATGAGATAGCGGAGAATGTAAGGAAGCTTGCAGATGAGAATGCCGCGCTGAAATTCAAGCTTAATAAGGCTGAGAGAGAAAGAGCTGAGGAAATTATATCCTCACTGAAAAACGACGACCGCAGGAGCTTCTGCATTTTTACATCAGCCATGAACGCTGATATTCTCAGAAAAATAGCCAATGATGGAGTGAAACTCACTGACGGTATGTTCGGGATATTTGCCGACAAGAACGGCGGATATTCGTACATCATAGCTTCTGAGAACATCAATATGCGGGAGATGTCACGCGAGATAAATGAGACACTCAGCGGACGCGGAGGCGGCTCGCCCAAGATGATACAGGGGAGCGTTTCAGCGGACAGGAAAACAATTGAAGAATACTTCAAATCAGTACGGTTTTAAGCACGGATCGTCTCAAATTATGTACATTCGTCACTAATATATCTATTCCCGCAAAATTGCTTTGACAAATCCTCTTATTTGAATTATAATATATATGTTAGTTAAGTTAGTTAGGTTGAAGGACGAGCATATATGGAAATTACAAAAATAAGAGAGAGTAATGAAAAAATGAAAACTGCTGAGAGCAAATACACTCTGAGAGAGGTTAAAATAGGCGAAACTGCGGAGATACTCACTGTCGGCGGCGACGGAGCACTAAGACAGCATTTTCTCGACATGGGCATGATACCGGGTGAGAAGGTGACTGTTGTGAAGTATGCACCTATGGGCGACCCTGTTGAGATACGCATACACGGATACGAGCTTACGCTCCGCCTTGATGACGCTGACAAGATAGCGGTCACGAAGCCGTATAAGGCTGAAACAGCAGCCGTTAACGCCAAGAAAAAGCTGCATAAGCATTCGCCGCACCCATCTTTCGGAGAGGTCATTTCGGATAAGGATAACGAAAAAGCTGCCGCATTTCCGTCCGACCACGTATACACCTTCGCTCTTGTCGGTAATCAGAACTGCGGAAAGACCACACTTTTCAACAGGCTTACGGGTGCCAATCAGCACGTCGGAAATTTCCCCGGAGTTACCGTTGACCGCAAGGACGGAGAGATACTGAAGCACAGTAACACCTCGATAACAGACCTGCCGGGCATATATTCAATGTCTCCGTATTCAAGTGAGGAGCTCGTTTCGCGTGATTTCGTGCTCGACAACAGACCCGACGGTATCATAAATATCGTTGATTCCACGAATATCGAGCGCAACCTCTACCTCACCATGCAGCTTATTGAAATGGACAGACCCATGGTCGTGGCACTCAATATGATGGACGAGCTCACGGGAAACGGCGGCTCGGTAGATGTGAATACAATGGAGAAAATGCTCGGAGTACCTGTCGTGCCTATTTCTGCGGCAAAGAACAAGGGTATCGAGGAGCTTGTCTCGCACGCACTGAATGTTGCAAAGTATCAGGAGCTTCCGAAGGAACAGGACTTCTGCTCGAAGGACGAAAACGGCGGAGCTATCCACAGGTGTATCCATGCGATAGCGCATACTATCGAGGACCATGCCGAACGTGCAAAGCTCCCCATAAAGTTTGCAGTGTGCAAGGTCATAGAGGGAGATAAGCTTATCATCAACAAGCTCAGACTTGATGACAACGAGCTTGACCTTATCGAGCACCTCATTGTGCAAATGGAAAACGAGCGTCAACTCGACCGAAGTGCCGCGATAGCCGATATGCGCTTCTCGTTTATTGAGCGTCTGAGCGCTGAATGTGTCGTTAAGCCGCATGAGAGCCGCGAGCATATCCGAAGCCGACGTATAGACCGCATACTTACGGGAAAATACACGGCTATCCCGATATTTATCGCAATAATGGCTCTTGTTTTTTTCCTGACATTCAATGTGATTGGAGCATTTTTGCAGAGTTTACTCGAAAAGGGGATAGACAAGCTTACCGATGTCACCGATAAGGCACTCACCTCCGCTCACGTTAATGTTGTCCTGCACGACCTTGTTATTGACGGCATCTTCGAGGGAGTCGGCAGTGTACTGAGCTTTATCCCTATCGTCGTGATAATGTTCTTCTTCCTGTCGCTGCTTGAGGACAGCGGCTATATCGCACGAGTTGCATTTTTCATGGACAAGCTTCTGCGTAAAATAGGACTTTCGGGGCGAAGCATAGTCCCCATGCTCGTAGGCTTCGGCTGTACTGTGCCTGCTGTCATGTCAACGAGGACACTCCCGAGCCAGCGTGACCGTAAAATGACCATACTGCTCACACCCTTTATGAGCTGTACGGCAAAGCTCCCAATATATGCGTTCTTTGTAAATGCCTTTTTCAAGGGACACGGCGGCTTTGTAATGACGGGACTGTATGTCCTCGGAATAATAATCGGAATACTCGTCGCATTCGTATATAAGAAGTTCATTTTCCACGGTGAAGCAGTCCCGTTTGTTATGGAACTCCCGAATTATCGTCTTCCGAGCATGAAGAACACCGTTCAGCTCATGTGGGAAAAGGCAAAGGATTTCCTCCAGCGAGCATTTTCCGTTATCCTTATTGCAACGATAATTGTCTGGTTCTTGCAGAGCTTTGATTTCCGCTTCAATCTCGTCAGGGACTCCGCCGACAGTATGCTTGCTATCATAGGCGGCGGACTTGCACCGTTATTCTCACCGCTCGGACTTGGCGACTGGCGTATCTGCACATCTCTCATCAGCGGATTCATGGCTAAGGAGAGCGTAGTCTCGGTCATAAAGGTGCTCTATTCGACAGGCGGCGGTATAAAGTCAGCATTCACTTCTGTAACAGCGGGGACATTCCTTGTTTTCAGTCTGCTTTATACTCCGTGCGTAGCAGCAATTGCCGCTATAAAGCGCGAGCTCGGCACAAAGTGGGCAGGCGCAGTAGTTATATGGCAGTGTGCTGTTGCGTGGGCAGTAGCGTTCATATTCCACCTTATTTTTTCACTCTGAACGGCGGTGGAGCTATGAATATCTGGGATATTCTGCTGACAGCAGCGATAACAGCCGCTGTGATATACGCAGTATACAGCATACGTAAGAGCCGAAAAAGCGGCAAAACCTGCTGCGGTGACTGCACCCGATGCAATTCGGAATGTAAAGGAAATAAGCCTGATACAGACAAATGAATCAACAGCGCTGTGTGCGGTGTACTATATGTTTTTATTGTGGGAAGTTCTCTTAGATAAGGGACTTCCCGAATTTATTTCTTGAAGGCTTTGCTTCAAATTTTTAAGGGATATAGCGCTAAGAAAACTTGCGGTCTTAATAGACTGCCATGCGCTATATCCCTTAAAAATTTCAAACTAAAGTCTTTGAAAGGGGGTACGGGGTGACTCCCTGCAGTGCAGGGTGCGGGTGTCCGGTGGACGCCCAACGGAAGTGCCCTTGGGGTACACCTCTGCGAAGCA
>ONNL01000054.1 GCA_900319195.1 uncultured Ruminococcus sp.
CGCGGCAGCAGGCAGTATCTTTTGAACGTGACAAAGGAATTTATCACCTCACAGGAGCTTCCGCAGCATATCGGCGAGAAGAAATTCATGATCGGCGAACTGCGGTATAAAAGGTTATACAGGCTCAAATGAGAAAGCGGACATTGCGTCCGCTTTTTTCATATATCGTTTCTGATGATGTCCTCGGGAGTCTCGCGTTTTACGACCACCCTCGCCTCGCCGTTGCTGATGAATATCACAGCAGGCTTCGGGATGCGGTTGTAATTCGATGACATCGAGTAGTTATACGCACCCGTTGCGCAAACTGCCAGTATATCGCCAGATTCAGCGTGCTGGAGCGGCATATTCTCACCGATGAGGTCTCCGCTCTCGCAGCACTTTCCTGCAATAGTGACCTTTTCGTCCTTCGGCTCCCCTGCCTTATTTGCAACGATAGCCGTGTATTCGGACTGGTAGAGTATGTAGCGCGGATTGTCCGTCATGCCGCCGTCAACGGAGATATATGTGCGTATCTCGGGTATCTCCTTGCGAGCACCGACTGTATACAGCGTTATTCCTGCGGGAGCGGCAATTGAGCGTCCGGGCTCGATGAAGATAGCAGGCTGAGTGATGCCAAGCTCGCCGCAGGTCTGCTTTACGACCTTTGAAACGCGCTCCATGTACTCCTCAAACGGCTTCGGGTCGTCGGATTCAAGGTATCTGATACCGAATCCGCCGCCGAGGTCAAGGATCTCTATATCATAGCCGAGCTCAGCCTTTATCTCTGCGATGAACTCCAGCATTTTCTCGGCAGCCTTCTCAAAGGGAGTGATGTCGAAGATCTGTGAGCCGATATGGCACTCAAGTCCCGAAAGCTTTACATTTTTGCACTCAACAGCTTCCTTTACGGCTTCAAAAGCCTCACCTGTTTCAAGCGCAAATCCAAACTTGCTGTCTATCTGACCTGTCATTATGAACTTGTGGGTATGTGCGTCGATACCCGGCTTTATCCTGAACATTATATCGGGGCAGGCATTCTTTTCAGCAGCTATCCTTTCAAGTCTGCGGAGCTCGCTGATGTTGTCAACGACGATATGTCCCACGCCGTTATCCACTGCGAATTCAAGCTCCTCATCGGTCTTGTTGTTGCCGTGGAAGCCTATCTTCTCCATAGGGAAGCCTGCTTTGAGCGCAGTGTAGAGCTCGCCGATAGAAACAGCGTCGAGACCGAGTCCCTCGCTTGCGATAACGCGGCACATCTCAAGGCACGAGAAAGCCTTTCCCGCATAGCAGACAAGTCCCTTTCCGCCGTAGTATTTGTCGATACTGCTCTTGAAGCGGCGGCAGGCAGACCTTATCACCTGCTCGTCCATAACGTAGAGCGGAGTACCGTATTTTTCCGCAAGCTCGACAGTATCCATGCCGCCTGCGGTGAGGTGACCTTTTTCATTTACATTCAAATTTTCTGATACAAACATTTTTAAAACATCCTCTCGTCGCGGATTCAGGCCTCTTCGTCAGAAGCTATATCCTCGATTATCTGCCTTATCTCGTCAACTCCCTCGCCCGTCTTGGCAGAAAACGGTATTACATGGAGCTGTTCAAACTCGGGTATCTCGTCCGCAAAAGCCGCCATGCGCTTTTCGCGCTCGGTCTTTTTGAGCTTGTCGGACTTCGTGAGCACCGTTACAAACGGCATTTCTGTCTCTATCAGGTAGTCTATCATTTTTATGTCATCGGCAGTGGGAGCGTGCCGCATATCAATAAGCATAAACACAAGGCTTATGTCCCTGTCGGAGTTTAGGTATCCCTCGATAAGCCCTGCCCAGCGCTCCTTCTCGGACTTTGAGACCTTCGCGTAACCATAGCCGGGCAAGTCCACGAAGTACAAATTTTCAAGACCATAGAAGTTGATAGTCGCCGTTTTCCCCGGGACAGCGCTCACCCTCGCAAGAGACTTTCGGTTGAATATCTTGTTGATGAGGCTCGATTTGCCCACGTTGGAGTGTCCTGCAAAGGCAATCTCTATGCGCTCCTGCTGCGGAATCTGTGAAAACAGACCGTATGACGCAGCAAACTGAATATTGTTATAATTCATGATTCACCGTCTTTCAAGTCGGGAGTGTCAGTTTTTCTTCTTTGATGAGGAGCTTCTTCTGCCGCCCTTTTTCTTCGGAGCAGTCTCAGTCTTTATGAGCGCCGTTTCAAGCACCTGCTCGATGTCGTCGGCATAGACAAAGGTGATATGCTCCTTGACAACGTCGTCAACTTCTTCAAGGTCGGGCTTGTTTGCCGACGGGATTATGACCGTCTTTATGCCGTCCTTGTAGGCAGCCATTGTCTTTTCGCGCAGACCGCCGATAGCAAGCACCTTTCCGTGCAGGGTTATCTCGCCTGTCATCGCAACATCAGCACGGACAGGGAATCCCGAAAGCGCCGACACAAGTGCAGTCGTCATCGTAACGCCTGCCGATGGACCGTCCTTGGGGACTGCTCCCTCGGGAGCGTGGATATGCAGGTCGCGGTTCTTGTAGAAATCGGGGTCTATGCCGTATTTATCGGCAATGCTTCTCACATAGCTTATCGCTATCTTCGAGCTCTCCTTCATAACGTCACCGAGTTGTCCCGTGACCTCTATCTTGCCGTTGCCCTGCAATACGAGGACTTCAAGCGGCATGAGCACACCGCCTACAGATGTCCACGCAAGACCGTTTACGATACCGACCTGATTCTGCTTTGAGGAGAGGTCGGGGAGATATTTCTGTACACCGAGGAATTCCGTGAGGTCGCCGCTCTTGACGTGAACGCGCTTGGTATCGCCCGAAGCTATCCTCTTGGCAGCCTTTCGGCAGAGTGAAGCAAAGCAGCGTTCAAGCGAACGGACTCCCGCCTCCTTGGTGTAGAACTTTATAACATCGTTTACAGCATCGTCGTCTATCCTAAACTGTGTTCCCTTCAGACCGTTCTCCTTTATCTGCTTGGGGATAAGGTGCTCACGGGCAATGTGGAACTTCTCCTCAGCCGTATAGCTCGGGAGCTCGATAAGCTCCATACGGTCGAGCAGCGGCTCGGGTATCATCGAGACATTGTTTGCAGTCGTGATGAATACCGCCTTGCTTATGTCGAATGGTATCTCTATGAAGTGATCGCGGAACGAGCTGTTCTGCTCGCTGTCGAGGACTTCAAGCATTGCTGACGCAGGGTCGCCCTTGATGTCGCTTCCGAGCTTATCTATCTCGTCGAAGAGAATGAGCGGATTCTGCGAGCCAGCCTGCTGAAAGGCAGTTATAACTCGTCCGGGCATAGCTCCGACGTAGGTCTTTCTGTGACCGCGAATATCCGCTTCATCGCGGACACCGCCGAGCGAAACTCTCGCGTACTTGCGTCCCATAGCCTTTGCCACGGACTTTGCAACGGAGGTCTTACCTGTTCCGGGAGGTCCTGCAAAGCAGAGTATCTGTCCCTTTACCTCGGGGTTGAGGATATGAACGGCAAGGAATTCGAGAATGCGCTCCTTGACCTTTTTGAGTCCGTAGTGGTCCTTGTCGAGAACAGCCGAAGCCTTCTCGATAGTGGTCTTTGCCTTGGAATACTTTCCCCACGGGAGCTCGAGCACGGAGTCGAGGTAGTTTTTTACAACGAATGCCTCCTGTGAAGCGGGCGGCATTTTTGCAAGCTTGTCCGCTTCCTTCATGAGCTTTTCGCGGCTGTCGTCGTCGATGCCCTTCAGAGCCATTATGCGATTTATGTAGTTGAACGAGTCGTCCATTTCGTCCTCACCGAGCTGTTCCTGAATTATCCTCATCTGCTCGCGGAGGTAGTATTCCTTCTGTCCCTTTTCAATGCTGTTCTTGGTCTGCTCGTTTATGAGGTTTTCAAGCTCAAGTATCTCGACCTCTGATGTGAGGCAGGCAAAGAGCACAGAGAGCTTGTTTATCACGTTTGTCTCCTCGAGGAGAGTCTGCTTGTCGCGGTAGTTTAGATTGCAGTTAAAGGTCACAGTCTCAAAGAGCTTGAACGGGTCGTCCTCAGCAAGCACGGAGTTGAGCAGTTCCTGCGGCATACGCGGAAAGAACGAGGAATAGCGCTCGAAGATATCCTTGACGGAGCGCATAAGAGCCTCCGCCTCGACCTCGTCATACTTTGCGCGTGAATAGGTGGGGGTACGCTTTACTTCCGCACGGAGAGCCTCGCCGTCGTCGATGAGGCGCACGAGATTCGCCTTATATACGCCCTCCACAAGCACCTTCATTATATTGTCGGGCAGCTTGAGCACCTGCTTTATCTCGGCAACGACTCCGACCTTGTACAAGTCGGAAGCCTTCGGATTTTCCACATAAGCCTCATGCTGAGTAAGCAGGAAGAGCTTTCCGCCGTTTTTGAGCGAGCGTTCCACTGCCTTCACCGATTTTTCGCGTGAGACATCAAAGTGCATGACCATTTTCGGAAATGCCACAAGACCTCTCATAGCTATCGTATATAGTTCATTACCTGTTGTATCAAGTATGTTATCACTTGTTATGATTTCATTCATCTGATCACCACATTTACATAAAAATTTTTCTTTTATCCCTTTATACCTCTCTACTATTATATTATACAATAAAAGCACATAAAATGCAAGAGTTAATTAATGTATTTCACTATCGGCTGGATATCGGCATTTTTCCTCTTATGCACCTGCGCATAAAACAAAGAACAGCCGAATGATCGGCTGTTCCTGAAGAGTAATGAAAATGAAAAAGAAATCTGCTTAATAACAAGCTGTATAAACGTTTCCGCCCTGAAGCTGCTTACCGTTTACAGCGAACATCTCTGAGATAGTAACTATCTGCCAGCCCTGTGACTTGAGATACGGAGCAAGATACTCCATAGCCTCTGCTGTTGTATCGTATGTCTCATGGCAGAGAACGATAGAGTTTCTGAGGCTGCCGTCGTTCATGGCATTTACTACCTTAGCGATTATATCATCCTTTGTAGCGTAATTCCAGTCACCTGTGTCTATCTTGCAGCTGATAAGTGCAACATCATTGAGAGTGCTCGTAACTTTACTGTCGCAATCAAGGAAGGGCAGTCTCATAAGAGGTGAAGGATCAGCTCCGATGATATTCTTGAGCTTTGCCTGTGTTGTGTCGTATTCGTATCTGATCTCCTGAGGAGTTTTCTCTGTGAGCTTGGGGTGTGTAGTTGTATGGTTAGCGATCTCCATACCCTTGCTGTATGCGTACTTTATTTCGTTTTCATCGTCCGAGCCGTTAGTCCAATCGCCAACATAGAAGAATGTCGAATGGAAGCCAGAGCCTGCAAGTGCATTGATTATCCTCATCGAAGATGATGACGGGGATGACCCTACTGCGCCGTCGTCGAAGCTGATCGCTACCATCGGCTTGGAGGGGTCTATCCACGATGTATCAACTCCGCCGACTGACGCTTTGGTCGTAGTGACAGTTGTCTGCACTGTTGTCTGAACTGCTTTTGTTGTTGTCTGTGCGGCTTTTTTGCTGTAGCTTGCAGGGAGCTGTTTGATCGTTCCTGCAAGGAACTTCTGTATAACAAGAGCATCTGCACTTGTTACGCCGTCACCGTTATCTGAAACGTCTGCATTGATGCTTCCCAAATCTGTGAACTTTGCGCCTGATTTGCCTGCGATAACCTGCATGATGAAGGTCGGGTCTGCAACAGAAACGTCGCCGTCCTCGTTTGCGTCGCCCCATGCTACATTTGCAGGAGTTGTTGTTACGGGCTCTGTGGGAGCTTCTGTTGTAGTTACAACAGCACTGCCCTCAACTGTTCCGCCGCCTGTCTTTACAGACGAAGCCTTGCCTTTTTCTGAGATCTGAACAGCGTCCAGCCAAACATCTGTAAGGCTTTCGGGAGCTTCAATGTAGAGTGACATTCCCGATGCGCCAGAAGGTATTTCAAATTCTGTATTTTCAAGCTTTGTCCACTCGCCGCTGTTAGCTGTTGCAGAAGCAATGTCCTTCCAGTCCTGAGTGCCGCCTGCGGTGTACTCAAGAGTGAGCTTCAGGCTTGTAGCCTCTCCGCTCTTCTGGAGTCCTGCTGCGCTTATGCTGTATGTCTGACCCGGGATAAATGTCGAACTGCTGAGAGCTATCTGACCGCCGTGCCAGTTATCAGTTCTGCCTGTTACCTTGAGTGACTTTGAACCGTCATAGTAGTTCTTGGAATCAGCTGCGACCTCTGCTGTACCTCTGCCTGTGAAGTCACCAACACCAGACTCGAAGTTCTCTGTGAGATAGTCGCCGTTTTC
>ONNL01000073.1 GCA_900319195.1 uncultured Ruminococcus sp.
GCGGATATGTGCTGCGATTCCGCACACAAAATGCTGCCTGCACTCACGGGAGCGGCAATGCTCCACGCAAACAGCCGATACAGCGGCTTGCTGAAAAGGTACATGAGCATTTTCGCCTCGACAAGTCCGTCCTATCTCATCATGGCGTCGCTTGACCTATGCAATAAGTACATATCCAAGCAGATACGCGCCGATATTTCGGGGAATATGAAGCTGCTTGCGGGGCTCAGGGAGCACTTTTCGTCGGAGCTCGTGTTTGCTGACGGTGAGCCCTTCCACATCACGATAAGGGCATCCGAGAGCGGTCTTGACGGAAATGTGCTTGCGGAGCTGCTGCGTGAAAACGGTGCAGAATGTGAGTATGCCGACAGCGAGCTTGTGATACTGCTGATGTCGCCTGTCAACACAGGGGAGGACTATCAGCGGCTTTCGGACGCGCTTGAAAGCTCGCTCCGAGGCGCAGGGAAGTCTGTCGGGACTAAGGCTGTGCCGAGACTGTCGCTTCCGAAAAGGGCAATGTCCATACGCGAAGCGGTCTTTGCGGAGTGCGAGGAGATACCTGTCACGCTTGCCGAGGGACGTGTCTGCGGAGCGGTGAATGTCCCGTGTCCGCCTGCTGTGCCGATAGCAGTGAGCGGCGAGGTCATAGACCGAAGCTGCATTGACGTGTTCAAAGCATACGGCATAGAGACCGTGAACGTCGTGAAGGACTGAACAGTGTAACCATGATACCTGCATAAAACTCTGTTTGTTTTATCGGGGAAAACCCTTTTGAGACAAAGGGTTATTCCCCGAACCCCTTTCCTAAAACTTTAGTTTGAAATTTTTAAGGGATATAGCGCTTGGGAGTCTTTTAAGACCGCAAGCTTTTTGCGATATATCCCTTAAAAATTTGAAGCAAAGCCTTCAAGAAACAAATCCGAGAAAATACCTTTTCACAGAGACCTTCCCACGATAAAAACATACAGATTTCTATATAAGCACCTTGGCTGCTATGTACAGTCTTTTGACTTTACTGTATATTGTCTATGTACCCGCACTGTAAAATTGTAGAAAAAAATATATAAATACAAGAAATTTCTATGGACATTCCCGAAAAAGTGTGATATAATTATATCGGATAAATACATTCTACCATTCTTCTCAGAACGGAGGCACTTTTTTATGAAAATGACATTTATCGGAGCAACGCACGAAGTAACGGGAAGCTGCACCTACCTTGAAGCCTGCGGAAAGAAATTCCTTGTGGACTTCGGTATGGAACAGGGCGAGGATACCCTCGAAAATGTGAAGATACCCACGGCTCCCGCAAATATCGACTATGTTCTTCTCACTCACGCACATATAGACCATTCGGGAATGCTGCCGCTGCTGTATGCGGGCGGATTCAAGGGCGAGATACACGCGACGGTAGCGACCTCAAATCTCTGCTCGGTAATGCTCCGCGACAGCGCACACATTCAGGAGTTTGAAGCCGAGTGGCGCAACCGCAAGGCAAAGCGCCGCGGTGAGCCCGACTACGAGCCCGTCTACACGATGAATGACGCTATCGGTGCTATTGAGCTGTTCCACGCTCACAACTATGATGTGCCGTTCAAGCTCTGCGACGGGATAACTGTTTCATTCCGCGATGCAGGTCATCTGCTCGGCTCTTCGAGCGTTATCATCACCATAACCGAGGACGGCGTGACGAAAAAGATAGTTTTCTCGGGCGATATAGGCAACGCCGAGCAGCCGCTGATCCGTGACCCTCAGTATATCGACAGCGCTGATTACGTTGTAATGGAGTCTACCTACGGCAACCGTGTCCACGACCGTCCCCATGACTATATAACCTCGCTCGCTGAGGTGCTCCAGTATACCTTTGACCGCGGCGGCAGTGTCATAATCCCGTCATTTGCAGTCGGCAGAACACAGGAAATGCTCTATTTCCTGCGCCATATCAAGACCGGGAACCTTGTTCACGGGCATGACGATTTCCCCGTTTATGTTGACAGTCCCCTCGCAAACGAGGCTACCGACATCTTCATCAGCAACCGCGAGAGCTGCTACGACGAGGAGGCGCTCTCATTTGTGAGACGCGGTATCAACCCCATTTCCTTTGAGGGTCTTATCCGCACGGTAACGAGCGACGATTCACGCGCTATCAACAGCGACGACAGGAACAAGGTCATCATCTCCGCAAGCGGTATGTGCGAGGCAGGACGCATCAAGCATCACCTCAAGCACAATCTCTGGAGACCCGAAAACACTATCCTGTTCGTCGGTTATCAGGCAGGCAATACCCTCGGACGCAGCCTTATTGACGGTGCAAAAAAGGTCAAGCTCTTCGGTGAGACGGTGAACGTAGCCGCTGAGATAAAGCAGCTCCCGGGTATAAGCGGTCACGCAGATGTGAACGGACTGCTCGACTGGGCAAGGGCGATAAGCGGTGTACAGCGCTTCTTCATAAATCACGGCGAGGCTTCATCTGCCGAGAGCTTTGCTCAGAGACTCCGCGAGGAGCTCGGTGCGGACGTTTATGCTCCATACAGCGGCGCGGAATTCGACCTTGCCGAAAACGTGATAACCGTTGACGCTCAGCCTGTGCCTATCCCGAAGAAGCAGACCGAGAACGCAAATATGAACACTTGCTACAGTAACCTCGTTGAAGCGTCTGATCGCCTTGCTCGACTTATCAAAATGTCGAACGGACGTACAAATGCCGATATGAGAAAGCTTACGGATATGCTAAATAAACTGTGTGACGACTGGAAGCTTTAATGTAAATTTATTCGAGGGAAACCCTTTTTAAGCTTCCTCTATTATCCGATAGGTCACTATCGGATAATAGCTGCTTTAGCTGCGTAGAGGAGCTTATAAGACTTCAAGCGGCGTAGCCGATTGGAGCCTGCGTAGCAGGCGTTTCTCGAAGCTTTTAGCTTTTAAGGCTTCGAGAAGCAGTATTTGAGAC
>ONNL01000134.1 GCA_900319195.1 uncultured Ruminococcus sp.
GATCACCGAGCTGACCGGTTTTCTGAGCTGTTGTTCCTCTTGTTGATGCTGCGATAGGCTTGTAGTACTTATCGAACATATCGTTACGGCACTGGTCACCCATCTTACCAGCAAGAGCAGAAACAGTAGGATCTCCTGCATTCCACATATTTGCGAAGTAAACAGCCTGGATAGCACGATCCTCAGCGTCAGGAGCGTTTGTGAAAGCATACTGCTTCGGAACTGCGCCCTCACCGTTGAAGATCGCCTTGATACCGTTGTTGCCGCTCATGCCCCACTTGAGTTCTTCAAGGCAAGGCTGAGGAACAGTCTCAAAGCAAGACTCCTGTGTACCTCTCTGGAATGTATTGATGAAGCAGAACTTACCGTCGCCATTGAAGCCATACCAGTCATCAACGTCAGCGAGCCAGTTCATCATGTAGTAGCCGTTGTCACTGCCGTAAGCAGTCTTATAAGCATTGTAAAGCGGGTTTACAGCATCTCCGCCGTATCCGGGAACAGGATATGCAGAAGGCTCGTCTCCCTCAGCAGCAGGGTCTGACTTAAGTCTGTCCTGCTTCCAGAGTGTACCATACTTTACGGAAGTCTTCTTGCCTGAAGCCTCTGACCAACCGGGGATCATAGCCTCCATTGTCGTCCATGCCTTAGCGAGATCGCCTGTAGAGCCGCTGATAACGCCCTTCTTTGCGAGAACATCGTGCATAGCAGCCATCCAAACGATGTAGGACATAGCCTCTGATGTTGTCTCATGACCGTAGTCAGGTGCCTCAACTACGAGTGTCTCAACTGCGTGGTAAGGAATACCGAATGAATCTCCGCCGTTGTTCTGAGCGCTGAGATAGCCGTTTGCCTGACCGTTTGTGATAACGTCATCGTAGAGTGACTCAAACATTGAAGCGTAACTGCTGTTTGACTTTGCAGCTTCTGTTGTTGTTGCAGCAGATGCAAGTGCAGGAATTACTGATGTAGCAGCCATTCCAGCAGCGAGAACGCCGGCAACGAGAGCCTTGTTCTTTTTGCTTATCATTGTGATTTACCCCTCTCATTAATAATATAGTGGTTTAAAAATGGATTTATCTGTACCGCAGACAGCGCTGCGGAAACACATACGAAATTAATCCGTCACTGTGTGTGCATTCCACGTACACACAATATTCAGACTATTTTCAATCTAATTATATTCCACAAAAGCAAGCCTGTCAACAGTTTCGTATATTTTCATTTTTGCAAAGTGAAGATTTCGGTGCAATGCACACAAACCTACTTCCATTTTTGTGCACATTGGCTATCTGAAAAAATTTAAAAAATCTTCATTTATGAACAAAAAATGAATAAAATCCGCCATTTTACTTATCGTTCATCGTTCATTTTCATCTCAGTCAATTGTCACGTATCGCACACACTATCGCGGTAAAATTATTTTGGCATTTCGGGCGGAGTTTTCTGTCTGAATATCTCTTTAACAGTTTGTTCATTATTTGTTAATATTCTGTTAACTAATATATGAGATAATAAATTGTATATGTATTCACAGTGCAGGATACTATTATATAATATATCATTCACGAAAGGAGAAGCTCATGATCACAATTGAAAACCTTACGAAATATTACGGCAGCAACCGCGCTGTTAACAATATAAGCTTTACAATAAACGATAATGAGATACTCGGCTTCCTCGGACCAAACGGTGCAGGAAAGTCAACGACCATGAACATGATCGCAGGTTATCTTCCTATGACCGAGGGCGTTGTCAAAATAGACGGCGTTGACATCTCTCAGGAGCCTGTAAAGGCAAAGAAAAACATCGGTTATCTCCCCGAGATACCGCCTGTTTACCCCGATATGAAGGTGAAGGAATACCTCTCCTTCTGTGCTGGTCTCAAGCAGATACCGCGCGGAAAGAGAAAGGACGAGGTCGAGCGTGTCTCGAAGCTCCTCAAGATAGAGGATGTCAGCGGCAAGCTCATACGCAATCTCTCAAAGGGCTATAAGCAGAGAGTCGGCTTCGCTCAGGCGCTCCTCGGAGACCCGAAGTTCCTTATCCTCGACGAGCCTACCGTCGGACTTGATCCGAATCAGGTAATGGAGGTAAGAAGCATCATCAAGGACTTGAAAAAGGACCACTCCGTTATTTTCAGCTCCCACATACTCAGTGAGGTAAGCGAGGTGTGCAGCAGGGTCATCATCATCAACAAAGGCGACATCAGGGCAATTGATACCATCGAGCACCTTGAATCCACATTCGGCGGCTCACTCGTGCTCCACATCAGAGTCAAGGGCTCAAAGACGGTAAGTGCTTCCGTTATCGAGCTGACAAAGGGTGTCAAGGAGATTCTCAGCATCGACGAGATAGCTGCGGACGAATATGAATTTGCAGTCCGGCTCGACGGCGACGCTGACGAGATAAGGACAAGCCTCATGAGCGAGCTCATGCAGAACAAGATAAACATTGTCGAGATATTCACCGAGCGCCCCAACCTTGAAAACGTATTCATTGAGCTTATCAACCGTCCCGCACGCAAGACCTCTCTCGAGGGTCTGCTCGACGAGATAGTACCCGTGGACAGCTCCGCGGAAAGCAGCAAAAAGGAGGAAAACTGATGTTCTCTATATATAAAAAGGAGTTACAGTCATTCTTCTACACTCCTTTCGCATACGCTATAACCGCGCTCTTCCTGTTCCTCTTTACATACGTGTTCGGAAGCGCGATAGCCGGTCTTGAAGATACGAGCACCCTCGTATTCTCATTCACCGAGGTATTCTACAATATCCTCTTCTACTTCATCTTCCTGCTCCCCATACTCACCATGCGTACCTTTGCCGACGAGCGAAAGTTCGGCACGGAGGTACTGCTCATGACCTCGCCGGTGAGCGTCATGAAGATAGTCATTTCAAAGTTCCTTGCAAACGTCACTGTTTTCATCTTCATGATAGCAGGCTCGGTGCTCTTCCCCATAATCACCGCGGCAAACGGAACAGTCGTTATGAGCCAGCTCATCTGCGCGTATATCGGCTTCTTCTCATGGGGCGTGATGTTCATCGCCCTCGGTATGCTCATTTCATCATTCACCGAAAGCTCCGTACTTGCAGCGATAATCGGTGAGGTAATGATGTTCGTGCTCCTGTTCATTGACGACTTCGCATATACGGCATTCATCTCGCAGTATCCGAAGCTCCAGAACGTGCTCCTCGCATTTGCGGCACAGTCAAGATTCACATACTTCTCGCAGGGCTTCATAAGGCTCTCTGACATCATCTTCTTCATTTCGGGAACGATAGTCCTCCTCGCATGGACCTACATCTCGATAGAAAAAAGACGCTGGAACAGGGGGTAATCAAAATGCAGAAGAAAAAGAAATTCAACCTTTCGGGACCGATAGCCTTCGTTATCGCTGTTCTCGTCCTTGTTGTGTTCGTACCGCTGAACCTCATTTTCAGCAGGCATGATAAGGTATATGATATGACTCCCGCAGGAAAGTACACTCTTGCTGATAAGACAGTGCAGCTCCTCGACGAGACCTCCGACAAGCAGATAGACATCTACTATCTCGCAAAGCTCAGCTACCTCCGGGACAGCAGAGCTCCCTACTTCCTTTCGCTCTACCACACACTCGACGCTCTAAGCAAGCGTGACAACATCACACTCACCTGCTTCACTCCCAACAGCGACCCTGCCACTTGCAGTGAGCTCGACCCGACAGGCTCGCTCGGCACCGACGACGGCGACATCTTCGTAAAATGCGGCAGCGTCATCAAGCGTATCGACGGAAGCAAGCTATTCCAGAAGGACTCAAACGGCTTTCAGGCATACGCAGGCGAGGAGCAGATAGCAAGTGCGATAAAGGTCTGCACGAGCGGTTCGCTCCCGACTATCTACTTCCTGACAGGTCACGGAGAGAATTCTATAAACGACAGATATTCAACATACGCAAACCTCCTCAAAGCCAAGAACTACGACGTTCAGGAGCTCGACCTCACTCAAGCGGATGCTGTTCCTGCAAACGCAAGCATAATCTACCTTGCAGGTCCTCAGAAGGACCTCACAAATCCCGAGACAAAGCTTCTCTCGGATTTTCTCGACAACGGCGGCTCGATGTCCTTCCTCATTGCTCCCTGTGAGACTGAGGGTCGCTTCTCAAACATCGAATACCTGCTCGAGAAATTCGGTATCTCGATGGATTACAACATCGTCTCGGAGACTAAGTCAACCTTCCAGCTCCGCAACAGAGACGGCGAGCAGAGTGAGAAATACTTCTACGTTGAATATCCTCAGATAGCAAGCAGCGCTGAGAATGTAACTCAGGTAGACCTCACAAGTGAGCTCAACGTACTCGTAAACGACGGTAAATACACAAACGGTATCTCGAACACAAGAAGCTTCTCGCTCCTTCCCGAGACCGCTATACAGAATTCCGCAAGCCTTGAGAGAAACGCTATCGTGGTAAATCTCAGCGACGAAAACGGCGACTATTCGACGATAAGTCACGCTATGGGCGGTGACGATATAACCGCCGCAACAGCAGAGGGCAAGCTCAACAAGACAGGTCTTGCATTCGGATATTACTCGTTCAACAAGGTAAATGACAGTAAGGTCATCGCCCTCGGTTCTACCGACATCATCGACAACGACATGATCACTGACTCCGTAATGGCTACCGAGACTCTTGCGCTCTTCTCGAACACATGGCTCTACGACAGCGACGTTGAGGCAGGCATCGGCAACAAGGAAAATGCATACGATACGCTTGCATTTTCCGACAAGAAGCAGGCTGAATCGGTACTCGGACTCATCATCATAGTACCTGCGGCGATAGCTGTTATCGGCGTGCTCGTATGGCTCAAGAGACGCCACGCATAAGGAAATTGCCATGAAGAAGAAAATTATTGCAGTTATTGGACTTGTCCTCTGTGCCGCGTTATCGGTAGGCGCACTGCTCTTCATGAACAGTAAGGACAAGAGCACCACCAAAAAGGAAAAGCAGAAGGCAGCCGATTATTCGCTGTTCAGCTTTGATTATGAGACGATAAACAAGGTCACTGTCGAGTGCCCCGACGGGACATTTACCGCTGTCAGCGACGGCACCGAATGGACGCTCGAAAGCGGAGAATTTGCGCTCGACCAGAGCAATCTCCGGATGATGTGCTCCTACATGAGTATGCTCACGGCAAAGGAAGACTATGGCTCGGCAAGCTCGCTGAAGCTTTCGGACTTCGGTCTTGATTCTCCCACAAGGGTGAGCTTAACTGACGGCACGAATACCTATTCGATAAACATCGGAAATGCAAGTCCCACGGGCGAGTATTACTACGTGACCGTTGACGGCAAGGACAAGGTCTATGCGATAAGCGCCTCCGACGGCATAGTGCTCGACGCATCAAGGCTCACGCTTAAATCCACGCTCATCATTCCCTATGACAAGAACGAGATATCGGAGATGATAGTAAAGAAAAACGGCGAAGTCACCTGCGACCTCCTCTATGACCCCGAAACTACGATGTGGAGACTCCCCGATGAATACTCGGGCTTCACCTTCGATACAACAGAGGTCACGACAATGCTCACGACCTTCACTCAGCTCAAGGCTATCCGCGTTGTTGACGAAAACCTTGCGGACAAGTCACAATACGGATTCGACGAGCCGTATGCAGAGGTAACGATAAAGGGACTCGACGGCACGGAATGCTCATTCCTTGTGAGCAAGACTCCCGAGGATAAGGAAAACTACTTCCATATCCTGAATGAAAGCGATGATCAGGCAGCCGTTTACTATCAGTCGGGACTTTCAATAGTTGACTCAGTCCCCTTCGATTATCTCGTGCAGAAGATAACGATCGCGGATATGACAGAAGTTACGGACTTCGACCTCAGCTTCAACGGCAATGAGGACAAGTTCACGCTTGATACCGCGAGCAATATGTGCACAATGAACGATACAGC
>ONNL01000173.1 GCA_900319195.1 uncultured Ruminococcus sp.
GTGTATCCTTTGAAAATGATCCATATAAGCATAAAACCTCCGCAGGATATTATCCCACAGAGGTTTCTGACTTGTCCCACTATTAAGAATACATCTGATATGAAGCTCTCCGAATGTGCAGATAGAGAGTCTGTATCAGGTCATTTTACAATTTTTACTAACTCCTGCCTCAAAAGACAAAGATCAAATATATCAAGCTTGTCGTCAGCGCAGAGGTCAGCCGCCTTCCAGTTTTCAAGCTGAACATCATTAGCGCCGAGCAGCCACTCATTGACAAGCACAGCATCTGAGACCGTAAATGCTCCGTCATTATTTACATCACCGCTGACGACCTCGGGAGTATTATTCAGACTGCGCGGTGAGAACGGCTTTCCACCGATATTGTACAGAGCCTTCTGAAGCTCCTGGTCTGCCATTTTGCAGGTATCACGGTCATAGTGTCCGCCCGGAGTTGACCACATTACAGGACAGTGACCACATTTATATGCCTCCTCGCAGACGCTTGAGAGGAAGCGTCTTACGGATTCGGGCTCCTTGTTTTTGTTAGGACAGCCGTATTCTCCGACTATAACAGGTATTCCCTTATCCGTGAAATTCGTTTTCATCATGCTCATATCATTGCAGAGCGACTGATAATCAGCATCGCTTCCCCAAGTCGAAACAGCCTTGCCCCAGTCTGCGTCCTCCTCAAGGATCGCAAATCCTGCGGGAGAATAGTAATGAACGGATATTGCCATGCGGTTTGCAGGGTCATTCGGCATTTTAAAGAGAGGGTCGCAGGTGCGCTCGATAGAGGTATTATAGCCCGAGATGAGCAGATGTCTTTCGGCATTGTTTCCGCCCGAGCTTCTGACTGTGTCCACAAACTCCTGATTTATCTCATTGCACAGCGCATAGGATTCAGCCTTGCCGTCTGTACTGCCCCACGGATTCCATATCTTGTCCCAGCCAAGCTCTTCATTCTGGGATTCAAAGACAAGATAATCGTCGTAATCCTTAAAGCTGTCGGCTATCTGCTCCCACATATGAGTGTAGCGCTTCATGCTCTCATCCTTATCATCGGGGAAATTGTTCACCCAGCCGCCGTCCCAGTGGATATTGATTATGGCATACATTCCGCTTTCAAGCGTCCAGTCAACGACCTCGTGAATGCGGCGGTCGTACTCGGGATTTATCGTGTAAGTACCGTCGTGTGCCATCATATTTGACCACGCAACAGGTATACGCAGGACACCAAAGCCCTCCTTGGCAATGCCCTCTATCATCTCCTTTGTGATGACGGGACTTCCCCATGCTGTTTCGTAGTTATTCGGCTTTCCTTCGCTCCATTTAGCTATCCAGTCCTCTTCATACCAATTTGGGCAGGACTCAAAGGTATTGCCGAGATTTATGCCGATACCCATGTCCTTTACAAGCTCCAAGGTGGTAATATCGCGCATAGCAGGCTGACTCCTATCCTCAGCAAATGCTGATGTGTGCACGCCGGTAAGCAGCATTGCCGCTGCCAAAGCTGACGACATAATTTTAATAGCCTTCATGATCGTTCCTCCTATAATAAACGAGTTTACTCTGAATTCTATTGTAACACAGAAAGCCGCACATCGTCAACCCACATTGTGTGATAATAGTGGACAAAATAGCAGACATCAGCCGTATATACTGCTTCTGTACTGCAATGCCGTTCTGCCCGTAATTTTTGAAAACTGGCGCTGGAAGTATTTTTCGTCCATATATCCGCAAAGCTCGGCTATTTCTCCTATCGAGAGCGAGGACGAAACAAGATAGTATTTTGCCCTTGCAAGCCGTGCCGTAATGCAGTCCTGATGAAAGGAAATACCGAAGCAGGCTTTATACTGTCTCCTGAAATGGTCTGTATTGTAGGCTGACAGAATATCATCATCATTTCTGAATGTCTCCTCGGGGCAGGTGTAGATGTAATCGCGGACCTTTATATAATTGGTGTAGTTTTTTCTGCGGCGCTTCTCTGTCAGGCTGATATGCTTCATGGCAAGGCTCTGCTCGCCGCTTTTGAGCAGTGTCTCAAAGCTGCCTTCGTCACATGGCACAACAGCCGATACAAAGGTATCCGCTCCCGCATATTCCATGTAGTGCCTCTCCTGCATCAGCATTGATTCAAGGCAATCGGAAAGCAGTGCAGGGTCGGAGCTTCTCTGTACGAGACAGCAGAATATATCCTCGCTGACACGTCCCGAATAGTCATTACTGCCGCAGAATCCCGAGAGTATCTCCGCAACGCCAAGATAAGCCTCCGCCTTCCTGTTTATCTCCTCGGTATCGAGCTGATGTGGAAAGAGGTTGAGTTCAAGCAGGATAAGATAGGTTTTTTTGTCATTCTGCCGCTTCAATGACCGATAGATATTCTTCATGCCGTTTAAATTATACATACCTGTCAGACTATCCTTATACTCGGAAATATTCTGACAGCTTATCAGATATTTTATATCATTTTTAAGTCTGAGAAATTCAAGTCCTATGGAGACTGATTTCAGCCAGCTTCGGTAAACCTCCTCATAGGTGTCCGTATGATCATACAGCAGGGCAATGTAGCCGAAAAGATTTTGTCCCGAAAAAACAGGACTGAGGTAACAGACTTCCGCATCAGGCACCTTTTCAAAATAGGTGTGCAGGTCGTATCTGCCTATCTCAAACTCGCGGCTCTCCGTCAGCGGCAGAATGCTCCTTGACTGTATTATCTCAGAATGCGGTGATGAGGTGTCATACCAGTCTGAAAACAGACTGAGGAAGATATTGCTTTTGTCTCTGACAAGCCAGTTGAATTCCTCCAAAACGGCAATGAATTCCTTCATATCGTGGCAGAATGTGAGCTTCTGCTCCATTGGACTGAACAGGCTGAGGTCATTGTTTGTTTTGAATTTCAGGGCATTTTTAAGCTCTGCGGAGCTGTTATCAACGGGATCATTACAGGTGCAGGTCCTGCCCGTCATCAGCTTCCCGTGCGGAGCTGTAAACCTCGGCGGCTCCTTACCGGAAAGCAGACAGTGTATATGCTCGGCGGCAGCTCTGCCTAAGGCAAGGCGGTCCCTTTTGAATGACGTGAGACGCGGAGTATAGTAAACGCCCATATCAGAGTATTCGTAGCTCACCACCGTAAGCTGCTCGGGTATCCTGACTCCCGACTCGGCAAAGCGCTCCAGCATTCCGTACGCCATTACATCATTGGCACAGATAACAGCCTGTGGATAGGGCAGCTCTCCGCTTATGTACCTGTCGGCAAGCTCCCTGCCGGATGCAAGCCAGAAATCACCATAGTAGACCTTACTCATATCGGGCTTTATGTTATGCTTGTTCATTGCAATGACAAAGCCCTCAACACGAATATCCGAGATCTCCGACTCCTTTGGTCCTGTGAGAAATGCAATGTCGGTAAAGCCGTGCTTTTTGATAAGGTGAGACGTGAGCTCCTCAACATCCGCCCTGTCATCAGTATTCAGCGACGTGTACCCGAGACGATCAAATTCGGGGATATTTCCGCCGATACCTACAATATGCACTTTGCATTCAGACAGTATATCTGCGACCTTGTTTTTGGTATTCTCCTCAACAAACGATTCGTTCAGCAGTACAACCGCACTTATATCCTCAGAGCGCAGAAAATCATATATTTTATGTTCGTACATGATGTCATTGTTTTTCTGAACGGTATTGTAGATTATGGTGAAAACTACCGTCAGATATCCGTTTTTCCTGTTTTCATCAATGATACCGTTCAGTATTTCCCTTTCCGCGTAGCTGTTTGCCAAAGCAGTTACAACGGCAATAATCTTTCTTTTTGTCTTGCTCATATGCTCCCCTTTTTATCACTGCATATCGGTGTAGGAATTATAGGGCATCTCTAAAAACCTCTTCTGGAAAAAATCAGCTATGCACTGTATCTGTGTCGTCAGAACTAACGTTCTTTGCCGAACCAAGCATAGTATAGCACA
>ONNL01000053.1 GCA_900319195.1 uncultured Ruminococcus sp.
TTCTGCTTCGCAGAGGTGTACCCCAAGGGCACTTCCGTTGGGCGTCCACCGGACACCCGCACCCTACACAGTAGGGAGTCACCCTCAGACTCCTTTCCTAAAACTTTAATTTGAAATTTTGTCCCCATATAGCACCTAAAAAGACTTGCGGTCTTTAAAAACTTACAATGGTGCTGTATGGGGACAAAATTTGAAAGTAACGCTTACAAAAGCAGTTAAGAGAAGCTCTTTCCCAAAATGTTCTCCTAAGCAAATATCCGATAATTCCGCATCTGTATCGTATTTTCACAGCAAATGAGAAATTGTAAAAAAGTCCTTGACAAATATCCGAAAAAGTGGTATAGTAATTAGGTAACGTACAGTTGTTCATCTCTCACGGACAGGTTTCAGAGCGGTCGGGCACTGCATTTACATCAACAAATGATAACGGTGATACGGTATGAACAGAAGATCTCAGCTCATAGTTGCCGATTCAAGCATTCTCCCCGAGGTTTTCACAAAGGTGCTCGAGGTGAAAAAGCTCATGGCACAGAAGGGCGAAAAAAGCTTCGCCTCCGCCTGCCGACGTGTCGGTATCTCGCGGAGCGCTTACTACAAATACAAGGACTTTGTCTTTTCATATGAGGAGCTCTTCAACCGCAGGATCGTCAACCTTTATCTGCTGTTGGACGACAGTCCCGGTGTACTGTCAAATGCCCTCGTTTTTCTGCATGATCTCAATGCGAATATCCTTACGGTGAATCAGAGCATTCCCGTTGACGGCGCTGCTGCTGTCAATATCTCGCTGAGACTTACAGGCGATTCGGAGGACGAGCTCACAAGGCTCAATTCAATTACTGATCTTAACGGCGTTCTTGAGGCTAAGTTCCTCTCCGCCGAATAGTTTCTCGGAGGTTTCTTTTTTATGTCACGTAAATTTGCAGTTTTAGGTCATGGTGTCGTAGGTTCGGGCGTTGTCGAGCTCTTTTACAAGAATAAGGAGTCGATAGAAAAACGCGCAGGTACCGAGATGGATATCAAGTATATCCTCGATCTCAGGGATTTCCCCGATTCTCCGTATCAGGACAAGTTCACAAAGGATTTCAACGACATCCTGAATGATGATGAAGTTACCTCCGTTGCCGAATGCATGGGCGGCGTTGAGCCTGCCTATACCTTCGTTAAGGCTTGTCTTGAAAAGGGCAAGAGCGTTTCTACATCAAATAAGGAGCTTGTTGCCGAGAAAGGCGATATCCTCCTTGAAACAGCCAAGGAGCACGGCTGCAACTTCTTCTTCGAGGCAAGTGTAGGCGGAGCTATCCCGATCATCAGACCGCTCCACAGATGCCTTGCGGCTAACGATATTTACAAAACAGCAGGTATCCTCAACGGTACTACGAATTTCATTCTCACAAAGATGTACAACGACAGCATGAAGTTCAGCGACGCGCTCGCTCTCGCACAGAAGCTCGGTTATGCCGAAAAAGACCCGACTGCTGACGTGGAGGGACTTGATGCCTGCCGTAAGATATGCATTATCTCGTCACTCGTTTTCGGAAAGCACGTTTATCCCAAGAGCGTGTATACAAAGGGCATTTCCGAGATAGAGCTCTGCGACGTTTCTGCGGCTGACGTGCTCGGCGGCGCTATAAAGCTCATTGCCTGCGTTCAGAGAAATGAAAACGGCAAGATACTCCCCTTCGTTATGCCTATGATGATACCATACGACAACATCATCTCAAGCGTGAACGACGTGTTCAATGCGCTCCTCGTTTACGGCGACGGCGTTGACAAGGTCATGATGTACGGCAGAGGCGCAGGAAAGCTCCCGACAGCAAGCGCTGTGCTCGGAGACGTTATCGAGTCGGTCAAGTCCGATTCTACTGTACTTTCACAGTCATGGGAGCCGTCAAGCGACGATTCATTCGTTGACAGCATCGACAACTTCAAGGCTAAATGGTATTTCCGTGTTCCTCTCGGAAGCGAAGTCAGCGAGGAGGGCGCATATACAAATGATGACGGTATCTCCTACATAACAGGCGCCGAGCTCACCTTTGCGGCGGCTCGAAGGAAGGCTGAGGAGTCGAAGGCTCTCGCATTTTACCCTGTTCTTGAATAATAGTACCATATACAGCACCTCATCAAACGGGGTGCTGTTTTTTATATTAATGAAAAAGAGCAGACCTCGTGGTCTGCTCTTTGAATATGCTTTGATCTTTATTAAAGACTTTCGACGCTGCCCGAAAGATAACGCTGTATAACAAGAGCGTCCGACGAAGTCACACCGTCGTTCTCACCGTCAACATCAGCATTTGCTCTGAGAGCATCATCAATTTTATAGTCATCGGGATTTGCAATGTTCTGCATAATGAGTGTTGCGTCCGCTACCGACACATTGAAATCGCCGTTCGCATCGCCCTTGACATCAGAAACGCCGCCTGTTGTTGTGGTCGTTTCGGGAGCGGCTGTTGTAGTAGTTGTGACAACCTCCGTTGATGTGGTCGTAGTCGTCTCAGGAGCACTTCCCTCGACCCAGTTAGCTGTGAGTGCGATCCCCAAGCCCTGCGGAGCGCCATAGATAAAGAACTCGTCACCGGGATAATATTTTTCATCCTTATAGAGCCAGCCGTCAAAATAGTATCCTGCTTTAACAGCTGTATTCTCGGGAACTATTATTGATGTATCGGTAAGTCCCTGAACCTTTTTAACATCCTTGTTGCCTGTACCGGGATTGAACACAACAGTGTAATTGATTGGAGTCCATACAGCTGTCATTGTAACGTCCTCATAGGTCATTACAAATCTGCCTGCCGGCTTATATATCTTGCCGTCAGCACTGCATTCCCAGCCTGTGAGGTCAAATCCGTCACGAGTGAATTTCGAGCTCTGTGCAAGGTCTGTGGCAATTCCCTCTGCACGCGCTATCCTTGCAGTATTTGATGTGTAAAGTCTGTCTACCTCACCTGCATAGTAGATGATGTCGTGGTAGAATCTCCAGTTTGCATCAAGCTGGACATCGTGGTCGGGAACAACGAATTTCTGACTTGTGAAGAACTCCTCGCCGGCATACTTCCAGCCAAGCTGGAGCGCATCAGGATTTTCATACGATTTTGTTGCTACCCGAAGTATCTTGCCCGGAGCAGCCTTACCGTCAAGCTTATCGGCGGAGATATCAAGTGTTTCGCCGTTCACCTCGACGTTATAATGGATAGAATACTTGGTCGTATCCAAAGGATCTGTCCATACAGGCTTATAGGTAGCGTTATCGTATATCTGGACAACATCTCCTGCCTCATAGCCTCTTATGCCGTCAATAGTCCAGCCTGAGAACCTGTATCCCTCCTTGACCGGTATAGCCTCGGGAAGAAATACAGATACGCCGTATTCTCCGGAAATATCCTCGACAACATCGCCTTCTTCAAGGGTAACTCCCTCTTCAGACAGGTCGAATGTGATAGTGTAGACTGCGATCTGTGAATCCTCAGCGTAGGCTGTTGAAGCTCCGAAGCTGACGGACGAGAGACCGAGTACGCCCGACAACAGCAGGGCGGTAAATTTAGGGTTGTGTTTAAACATTTCCCTCTCCTTTCGGTGCGTTGCACCAGTTAAATAAAACGGTTTTGCAGCGGGTCGTATCTATAGCCTATTTTTCCGAGTTTTTCTTCGATGCTGTCATGGTCGGCGCACAGACTTTTGCAAAGCTCGTCAAGCGAATCAAATTCATCTCTGAGCTTGGTGTTGACATAGCTTAAAAGAATAGCGGGATCATTCGGTAAATTCATGAAAATGCCTCCGTGATGTAAAGTAAGATAATATCCGAAAGAAAGCAGCGGAAGATACGGGCACCGCCCTGCAAGTGCTAATTACAGAGCGGTCACAGCTGCCATAATTATTGTACAAAATAAATATACAATAACAAAAACCATTTGTCAACAAATATCAAGAAAAATAAAATCCGAACTTTCTGTAAATTTTATAATATATATTATTAATACACATTAGGTTCTCTCTATGCTTCGCAGGTCAATATTACTCACTTGTTACCATTGTGCAACACTGCCAAAAATGAGCAGCGGAATTGGTGCAAATTATGGGTAGCAATTTTCTTATATATATGTTATAATTAATAAGGTTATGTGAGGCTTTAAGACAGCTGCGTATGCATTACATCATCACTTCAAAAGGCTCTGTCATAGCGCTCCGCCAACACAAAGGAGGTTCATTCAATGAGTTCAAAAAAATCATCTGTAGCATTCAAGGGTACGCCCGAACAGGAGCAGCAGCTCTTGAAGGTTATTGAAGAAAAAAAGAACGATAAGGGTTGCCTTATGCCGATTCTTCAGCAGGCACAGGAAATATACGGATATCTGCCCATTGAGGTCCAGACGATTATTTCCGACAAAACAGGTTATCCGCTTGAGAAAATTTATGGTATTGTTACATTCTACGCACAGTTTTCACTCTATCCCAAGGGAGAAAATGCGATCTCAGTCTGTCTCGGCACAGCTTGCTATGTCAAGGGTTCCGGTGATATCTACGAAAAGCTTCAGGAAAAGCTTGGAATCGCAGGCGGTCAGTGTACATCAGACGGTAAATTCTCGCTCGACGCCTGCCGCTGCATAGGCGCTTGCGGTCTTGCTCCCGTTCTTACGGTAAATGAGGACGTTTACGGAAGACTTACCGTTGACGATATTGATACTATTCTCGCAAAATACGCATGATTTCAAACTTTACATTCAGGAGGTAAGTGTATGAAAACACTTGAAGAACTCAAGGCTGTCAGAGACAAAATGGCAGGAGAAGTTGCTCTCAGAACAGGTGATAGCAACGCTTCTTCAAAATATGAAAAGCACGTTCTGGTGTGTGGCGGTACAGGCTGTACCTCTTCAAGCTCACCGAAAATAATCGCTAAGCTCGAGGAAGAGTTTAAGGCAAAGGGACTCACAGACAAGATCCAGATAGTTAAAACAGGCTGTTTCGGTCTCTGTGCACTCGGTCCTATCATGATAGTTTACCCCGAGGGAACTTTCTATTCAAGAGTTAATGTTGACGAGATCCCAAGGATCGTTGACGAGCACCTTATCGGCGGCAAGCCCGTTAAGGAATTTCTTTATCAGGAAACTGTTGACGGAGATAACATCAAGCCTCTTAACGAGACTACATTCTATAAGAAGCAGCACCGTGTTGCTCTTAGAAACTGCGGCGTTATCAGCCCTGAGCACATCGATGAATACATAGGCAGACAGGGTTATGAGGCTCTCGGTAAGGTCCTCACAACAATGAAGCCTGAGGACGTTATCCAGACTATCCTTGATTCCGGTCTCCGCGGAAGAGGCGGCGGCGGATTCCCGACAGGCATGAAGTGGAAGCTGGCAAGAAACATCGTTCCCGATGCAGACATGAAGTATGTATGCTGCAACGCTGACGAGGGTGACCCGGGCGCATTCATGGATCGTTCCGTTCTCGAGGGCGACCCCCACGTTGTTCTTGAGGCTATGACAATTGCAGGTTACGCTATCGGCGCAAAGCAGGGCTACATCTACGTTCGTGCAGAGTACCCGATCGCTGTTGAACGTCTTAACATCGCTATCAAGCAGGCTCGTGAAGCAGGTATGCTCGGAAAGAACATCTTCGGAACAGACTTCAGCTTCGATATCGACCTACGTCTCGGCGCAGGCGCTTTCGTATGCGGCGAAGAGACCGCTCTTATGACTTCTATCGAGGGCAACCGCGGTGAGCCCCGTCCGAGACCTCCTTTCCCTGCTGAAAAGGGTCTCTTCATGAAGCCTACTATCCTCAACAATGTTGAGACATACGCAAACATTCCGCAGATCATTCTCAACGGTGCTCAGTGGTTCGCATCAATGGGTACAGAGAAGTCAAAGGGTACAAAGGTATTTGCACTCGGCGGTAAGATAAACAACACAGGTCTCGTTGAAGTACCTATGGGTACAACTCTCCGTGAGGTGATCGAGGAGATCGGCGGCGGAATCCCGAACGGCAAGAAGTTCAAGGCTGCTCAGACAGGCGGTCCTTCAGGCGGATGCATTCCTCCCGAGCACTTCGATGTTCCTATCGACTACGATAACCTCATCGCTATCGGCTCAATGATGGGCTCAGGCGGACTTATAGTTATGGACGAGGACAACTGCATGGTAGATATCGCTAAGTTCTTCCTCGAATTCACTGTTGATGAGTCATGCGGTAAGTGCACTCCCTGCCGTGTTGGTACAAAGAGAATGTACGAGATCCTCGACAAGATAACAAAGGGCAAGGGTACTCTCGAGGACATCGACAAGCTCGAAGAGCTTGCTTACCATATCAAGTCAAACTCACTCTGCGGACTCGGTCAGACAGCTCCTAACCCTGTTCTTTCAACTCTCCGTTATTTCAAGGACGAGTATATCGCACACGTTGTTGATAAGAAGTGTCCCGCAGGAGTATGTAAGGATCTTCTCAGCTTTGAGATCGATAAGGATAAGTGCTTCGGCTGCGGTATGTGTGCTAAGCAGTGTCCTGCTGAGGCTATCTCCGTAACTGATTATACTGCTCCCGGAAAGAAAAAGCCTGCATATACGATTGACAAGGATAAGTGCGTAAAGTGCGGTGCTTGTATGTCAACGTGTAAGTTTAAGGCAATCTCAAAGAAGTAAGCGGAGGAATTATTGATGGAAAATATTACAGTTAAAGTCAACGGTGCTGAGATTTCTGTTCCTGCCGGAACAACAGTCCTTGAGGCTGCTCATAAAGCAGGTTTTGAAATTCCTACACTTTGCTATATGAAGGAAATTAATGAGATAGGTGCCTGCCGTATCTGCGTTACTGAGGTAAACGAGGGCAGAGGCTTCCGTCTCGTTGCTGCCTGCGTATACCCCTGTTCTAACAACATGGAGATACTTACAAACTCTCCTAAGGTTATCGCAGCAAGAAAGAAAACTCTTGAGCTTATACTTTCAACTCATGACAGAAAGTGCCTCTCATGCGTAAGAAGCGGAAACTGCGAGCTCCAGAATCTCTGTAATGAGTATGGCGTTGAAAATGCAGGCGCTTACGACGGTGAAAGGATCGAATATGAGGTAGATAACAGCGCTGCTCATATGTATCGTGATAACAACAAGTGCATTCTCTGCCGCCGCTGAGTTGCAGTATGCGAAAAGACTCAGGGAATCGGCGTTATCGGTACAAACGAGCGCGGATTCAAGACATATATCGGCTCTGCATTTGATATGGGTCTCGGTGAGACAAGCTGTGTATCCTGCGGTCAGTGTATCGCTGTATGTCCTGTTGGTGCACTCTCTGAGAAGGATTACGTAAATGACGTTCTCGCAGCTATCGCTGATCCCGAAAAGACAGTCCTCGTACAGACGGCTCCTTCTGTCCGTGCAGGTCTTGGTGAGTGCTTCGATTATCCTATCGGCACAAACGTTGAAGGCAAAATGGCTGCTGCTCTCAGAAGACTCGGCTTCGATAAGGTATTTGATACCGACTTCGCTGCTGACCTCACTATCATGGAAGAGGCTAACGAGTTCATTGAGCGCGTTCAGAACGGCGGAGTTCTCCCGATGATAACTTCATGTTCACCCGGATGGGTAAAGTTCTGTGAGCACTACTATCCTGAGCTCCTTCCCCACCTTTCAAGCTGCAAGTCGCCTCAGCAGATGTTCGGCGCAACAGCTAAGACATACTACGCTGAGAAGATGGGTCTCGACCCGAAGAACATCGTTATGGTCGCTATCATGCCTTGTACAGCTAAGAAGTTCGAGATAGGCAGACCCGACCAGAGCGCAGCAGGTGTTCCTGATGTTGATTTTGCTCTCACAACTCGTGAGCTCGGCAGAATGATCAAGCGTGCAGGTATCAACTTCAAGGCTCTCCCTGATGAGAAGTTCGACGATCCGCTCGGGATCTCAACAGGTGCAGGCGTTATCTTCGGCGCAACAGGCGGTGTTATGGAGGCTGCTCTCAGAACAGCTGTTCATACACTCACAGGTGAAAATGTTACTGACCTTCCCGAGGTTCGCGGAACACAGGGAATCAAGGAAGCTACTTACAAGGTCGGCGACCTCGACGTCAATGTTGAAGTTGCAAGCGGACTCGCTAACGCAAGAAAGGTTCTTGACAGCATCAAGGACGGCTCATGCAAGGCTCAGTTCATTGAGATCATGGCTTGTCCCGGCGGCTGCGTAAACGGCGGCGGTCAGCCTCAGGTAGCTATGGGCATCAGAAACTTTGTTGACATCAGAGAAGAGAGAGCTAAGGTTCTCTATGACCTCGACAAGTCAATGCCACTCAGACAGTCTCACGAGAATCCCGCTATCAAGCAGGTTTACGAGGAGTACTTCGGCAAGCCCGGCAGCGAAAAGGCGCATCACGTTCTCCACACATCTTATGTTGAGAGAAGCGTAAACTAAAACACTTCAAAAGGACAGACCACGCGTCTGTCCTTTTTTTGCATATTCGACTGACTTCTGCACATAATACCTCAAAAGGAGGAATGTATATGCAGACAAATTTCAACGAAAGTCAGACGAGGATAAACCTCATGCGAGCATTCGCAGGTGAATGTCAGTCGCAAAACCGCTACAACATCGCGGCACAGAAATTTTCAGACGGTAACTGTGAAGTGCTTGCCCGCGTCATGAAGTTCACCGCAAATCAGGAGGAACAGCACGCAAAGGTTTTCTTTGACCTGCTCGGTGACTCCGCAGGTGAGCTCATCAAAATCGAAGCGGACTTCCCTGCTGACGCATTTACCGATTTGCAGGACCTCATCGACTCAGCAATTAAGGGTGAGGAGCGCGAGGCTTCAATGGTCTACACTGACTTCGCAAGGGTCGCCGCAGAGGAAGGTTTCCCTGATATACAGGCAAAATTCAAGATGATAGCGGAGGTAGAGGAGAGCCACAAAAAGCGGTTTGAATACTACGCGAGCCTGCTGAGGAGCGACACGCTCTTCCGCACCGAAAACAACGAACAGGTGTGGATATGCCTTAACTGCGGTCATATCCATGTCGGCACCGAGCCGCCGAAGCAGTGTCCCGTTTGCAGCGTTGACATGAGCTATTATGTCCGCGAGGGAGAGGCTCCGTTTTCAATGTGCGGTACACTTTAAAAGCAATATCGGGAGGACTTCACAGAGCGAAGTCCTCCCATTCTTATCGGTACTGCGGACAAAAATCGAAATATATCTTGACAAAAGCTCCGTTTTGAGTTAAAATTATAGCATAGAGTCCGCTGAAAACAGCGGCACTGCATTATGTACTACAATATCCGAGGAGGAATGAAAATGGGATTTTTATCAAAGTTTATCGGCGCAATTGCCGGTGACAAGGGAATAGATGAAATGGTGAAGCAGGTTATCGACACAACAAAGGAAACAGTTACCAATAATGCTGCACCTAAGAACGCTCCGAAGCCGCAGACTCCTGCTGCTGCCCCTATGGCTGCTCCAAAGTCTGCCGAAGAAAAATCGGGAAGGTCTTGGGGACCGACTATGCCGCAGGAGGAAAACCAGTTTTCGTTCAAGGGTACATACAAGGAATACTTCAGCGGCATTTTCAAAGCGGAATTTTCTGACTTCAAGGTCGAGCAGTCCACCGACCCGAAGAGAGACGCTGAATTTTTCACCTTCATCGACGCAAGCGGCAAGACTCGTTTGTTTGTCGAGGTCATGAGCCGCAAGTCCAACGCTCAGCGCCGCAAGACCGAATGCGTGAAAAACAATATCCCCTATCTCCGTTTCTATCACGACTACCACGGCTGGTGGAACACTCGCTCATACGTTATCGACCGTGTGCGCGGACAGCTCGGAGCTTAACACAAATAACGGCGGCATTTCGCAGCCCTCGTGTCCGACGAAAAGAACGCTTTGCGCCTGTGGCAGGTCAGGCATAGGATATATTTGTACTTCGCAGGCAGTCATTCTATGTACGGCTCTGTACATTTTACAAGAATTTTCTTGTAAAATTTAACTCCTTCTTTTCCACGGTGAGACGCGGGCGGCGAAATGCCGCCTGTTTTTAATGAAAGGTCATATATGTCACTTATTGATAGGCTATCAGACCCTGAATGCTGGGAGAAATTCTATAACTACAAGACCTCACTCTCGTGCACTAAACAGTTCACCAAGGAGCTGAGGTCATTTATTGACGAAAAGCGCTATATCCGCGTGTGTGACGCGATACGGGAGGGAGCTCCGTTTCCGCTGCCGAAACGCGCAGTCATAAGCAAGCTCGGGACTTCAAAAAAGCGCGTGATCTACACCTATCCCTCGGACGAGAACACCGTACTCAAGCTCCTGACATATCTGCTGCTGAGAAACTATGACAGCATATTCGCGGAGAATCTGTTCTCATTCCGACCGAGCCATACGGCAAAAAAGGCATTTGCAAGGCTTGCATTCGTCCCCGATATGAACGATATGCATTCGTACAAGGTCGATGTCAGCAACTATTTCAATTCCGTCAGCATTGACTTGCTTCTGCCTATGCTGAAAAAGACGCTCGGGGACGACGAGAGACTGTACAGCTTCCTCGCTTCGCTTCTTAATGAAAAGCGTGTGAGGAGAGGAGACAGCGAAATTATCGAGCAGAAGGGCATTATGGCTGGAACTCCCCTTGCGGCTTTCTATGCAAATCTGTATCTTAGCGGTCTCGACCACCTTTTCGCTTCAAAAAATATCCCATACGTCCGCTACTCCGACGATATTATCGTATTCGCCCGTACCCGTGAGGAAACGGAAAAATACGCGGACATTATAAAGGAGCACCTTGCTCAGCTCAGGCTGTCGGTCAATCCCGAAAAGGAGTGCTTTGCTTCTGCCGACGACGGCTGGGTGTTCCTCGGATTTTACTACAAAAAGGGAGTTATCGACATCTCACCTGCTTCTGTTACCAAAATGAAAAACAAGATGCGCCGCCGTCTCAGGACATTCATGCGCTGGAGCGACAGAAAAAATGTCCCGACGGAAAAGGCTGCCGCGTCGCTCATAAAGGCTTACAACTGCAAGCTCTACGAATACCGCGAGGACAACGAGCTGACGTGGACTCACTGGTTTTTCCCCGTTATCAACACTGACAGGAGCCTGAAGGTCATAGACCGCTACGCTCAGGACTGCATTCGCACCATGATAAGCGGAAAGCACACAAAGGCGCGATTCAACGTGCGGTACGGCAAATTGAAGGAGCTCGGCTACCGCAGCCTTGTCCACGAATATTACCTTGCCCAAAACGGATAAAAACTATTTTGGTGGTCGTTACGGGCTGGCGTTTGCGTATTTGCCCAACCTCACAAAGCGCGTACGTCGCGCATCGTTTTTCGCGTCAGAATCATTAAGGGTACCTTAAGAAA
>ONNL01000090.1 GCA_900319195.1 uncultured Ruminococcus sp.
GGCGGTCTTGACAGACTATCGCGTTTGTGAGGGTGGGCAAATACGCAAACGCCACCCCGTAACGACCACCTAAATAGTTATTTACCCCTAAAGTTTTAGGAAAGCGGGTACGGGGGAAGCGCCCTCTGTCTCAAAAGGGTTTTCCCCCGAATAAAAGTCGCATCAATCGCGCCACATTTTGCGGTAGGAGAAGCAGGTAAGGTTTTCGGACTTTTTGAACTGTCTTGCGAAGTAGCTCTGGTCATTGAAGCCGCATAGGTGAGCTATTTCGTCGATAGAGTTATCCGAGAAGCGCAGGAGCTTTTTGCCGTAGTTGATACGGGTAGTGATGATATGCTGGAAGATAGTCATTCCGTAAATTTTCTTGTACTCGCGGGTCAGGTAGAATTTGCTGATATAGAATTTCGAGGAGAGCATTTCAAGTGAGAGCTCCTCGCTGAAGTGCTCGTTTATGTAGCTGTGGACTGCCGCAAGCTTAGTCCTGAGAGCTGAGTCCACCTGTCCCGAGTCAGCGTTGACGGTGAGTGCGAGGGTAAGGAGCTCGACTATGAGCTTTGAGGTGATTATCTCCGCGTCGCGCTGTTTCTTTTCGTTCACGGTGATGATCTCGGTGATCGATGAAACCACCTTATCGAACGACTGCGGGCGGAATATATTTTTCGACTGCGAAATAAAATAGTCATAGTACTGCTGAGAGGTCGCGCCGTTGAAGTGGATCCACAGAAGCTCCCACGGGTCCTTGCTGGAGCTTTTGTAGACGTGGGGAGTGCGGCAGTCGATAAAGAAGCATTCGCCCTTGCTGACGCTGGTCGTGACGTTGTTGAAGGTGAGCTCGCCGTGACCGCTGACGACTGCGACAATGAGGAAAGAGTCGAGGTTGCGGCGCTGAGTGGTGAAAGCCTCGGCGGTCCTGATGAATCCCGTCTCCTGAATGTAGAAGAAAGCGTTTTTGGCGGCGGGACCCGGGGTGCAGATAATACGTTTTTCGTCATTAAGTTCCAAAAAAATCAACTCCATTAGTGCTGCGGAGACTTGAGAGAGAGGGTGCCGCCGCAGATGCCCGAAAATATTCTGTATATATTATAGCACGTATTTTCTGAAATGTCTATATCTTTTGAAAAATATTGCGAAAAAAATGCAGTATATTGCTTAGCGGAGCAGTACATACAGCATGGCTCCGACGGCGGCGAGCATGAGCGTTATTATCAGCACTCTGCCGATCACCGCAGAGCGACGCTCCCTGCGGTATTTCAGTCCGAGCCGTGAGATGCAGCGTGCTATCTCCTCGCGTGAGACTTCTGTGGGGAGCTCGCGCACGTTTGGTCTGAGGTAGAAAACAGCCTTCTCGAAGTAGATGCTGTCGGGGCGGCTGACCTCGATAATTGTCTTATTTACGCCTTTTATCATGTTTACCTCCGCAATAAAAAATGACGGGAGCTGTGTCCCGTCATAATTATCGGCAAAAAGCCTAAGCTTATTCAAATCCGACATACATTTCCGCAGGACGATATCCCGCCCGTATCAAGCCGTTTGCTCCTGCTTCATGCGTATGTAGTGAAAGAGATACTGCTGAGCGATACCTGCGTTCTCGCTGAGATATTCGGGGAAGCCGTCGGGGTAGTACTCCGCGAGTACACGCTTTATCCACACGTCTATCGGGAACGCCTCTGTCCTGTGCATACCGTAGAGAAGGACGCACTCCGCGACCTTCGGACCTACTCCGCATATTTTCTTTAGCTCTGTGCGCGCTTCGTCAAGCGGCATTGCGGCTATCGCGGCAAGGTCCGCTGAACCCTCGGCGGTGCGCTTTGCGGCGTCGCAGATGTACTTTGCGCGGAATCCGCTTCTGAGAAAAGCAAGCGAATCGGGAGTCTCCGCCGCAAGCTCCCCGGGAGTGGGGAAGTGCCCGTAATGTCCGCAGAGCCTTTCGATAATGCCCTTGATACGCGGAATGTTGTTGTTCTGCGAGATGATGAAGGAGATCAGGCACTCCCATGCGTCCTGACGGAGAAGCCTTATACCGCCCGCAAATCCACAGGCGGCGCGGAGCGTCTTATCCTCGGAGAACTGCCGTTTCAGCGCGGTGTAGTCCGTCCCGAAGTCGAAGTAGTCCGCCCATTTGCCGAGAAATTCCTCCTCGGAGATGTTGTGGAAGATGAACTCGTGCTCGCCCGACTGCGAGACAGTGAGCCTGCTGTCGAGGAATGAGCCCTCATAGGTGCAGAGATAGTCCGACCGGATTTTCCGCCATCTGAAAGCCTGTCCGCAGTCCAGGGTCTCGTCGAGGTCTAAGTCCTTTTCATAGACAATTATGTCATTTTCGTGTGTTTTGTGTTCCATAGCTGTACCTTTCCGAATAATTAGTAGAAAACACTTGATTTTTCTATTAAATTATACTAAAATATAATGTATAATACAAGTGTTAGGAATGATTTTTTTGAAAAAAATTTTTGGTATCGTCTGCATTGCTCTTCTTGCTTCCCTTGTTACAGGCTGTTCTGACGGGAAATCTGTAAAAAAGACCAAGTCTGTCAGCTCCCCGAGTGAGACCGCCGCTGTGACCGAGGAACAGGAGGGGACTGTCCCCGAAGCTGATATCACGACCGCTGCTGAGAGTCCCTCGCTCCCTGCGGATATCGAAGCAGCAGAGGGTACATACGTCTACGACACCGCAAAGCTCTTCACCGCCGAGCAGTTCAAGGCTTGCAATGACTATGCCGAGGTGCTCTATGAGCGAAACCTTATCAACGCAGCCGTAGTTACCACGGACAGCCTTGGCGGAAGCACTCCCGAGGAATTTGCCGCAAAAAAGTACACCGAGCTGTATAACGGTCTCGGCAGCGGTCTGCTCCTCCTCATCAACAACGATACGAACTCGGACTACCTCTACCGGAGCGGAAGCTGCGGCACTTACGTCACCGACGACGCTGTGAAGCAGGCTATGTATTACTCCACTCAGGACTTCGTAAACGGCGACTGGCAGAGCGGAGCGCTCAGACTGCTTCAGCTCGGTGAGAGCTGTCCCTCGCACGTATTCGACAATGTCTCCGCGCTCCCCTCTGAGATGTCGGCAGACCTTGAATCTGCGCTCAGCGGCTATAAAAACGACGTTTCCGTGCTTATCACCTCAAATAACACGGATAAGACCGACGACGAGGTGCTGACCTCGTACTATGAGCGTCACTATCAGGACGGCAAGGGCGCAATGATATTCCTCAACACTGCAAACGGAAAAATTTCCGTAAAATCAGGCACAGACCTACCCTCAGACATGGAAAAAGCAATTTCGGAGGCTGAGACTAAGGCGGCAGGCGGCGATATACTGTCCGCGCTCATAACAGTCTCCGACAAACTGAAAGGATAATTAATGATAAGAAAAATTGATATCTCGGGCACATGGGGATTCCGCGCAGACGGCGAAAAGAAGGGTATCAAAGCGGAGTATTTCACCGCCGCTCCCGAGGATACTATCGAGCTCCCCTCGACAACCTCGATAGCAAAAAAGGGCACTCCCGACGCAAAGCATGAGGACGGCTCCCTCACCGACCCCTACCTCTTTGAAGGCTGGGCATGGTACTATATGACCGTTGATTTTGGCGATATAAGCGGAAAAACGGTAGAGCTCCTCCTTGAACGCACCCGTAAGACTGAGCTTTGGGTGAACGGCAGGCACGCCGGCGGCTATGACAGCCTCTCCGCTCCGCACAGGCATGACATCACAGAATATGCGGTGAACGGCGAAAATTCGCTGTGTGTGCTGGTCAGCAACACCGACTACTCCACCAAGGGCGGACACCTCACGTCGCCCGATACTCAGACAAACTGGAACGGCATTTTAGGCGAGATGTCGGTGATAGTTTCCGAGAGGGTGAGGATCAGCGATATACAGGCATATCCCGACGTGCAGAGCAAGTCTGTGGGACTGAACATTACCCTTGAAGGCACCGACTCCGCTGAAATTGAGATATGGGGAGCGTCCTCGGACGGCAGGACTGTTGACAGGGCTGAATATACCGTCACAAGCGGCAGTATGACTGATGTGCCGCTCGGTGAGGACGCGGCGCTGTGGAGCGAATATTCGCCCGTTATCTACACTCTCAAGGCCGCGATAAAGGGCAGTGCGGACATCTTTACCGTTCACTTCGGACTCCGCAGCATTGCCGCCGAGGGTCTTGACATAAAGCTCAACGGCAGGAAAATTTTCCTGCGCGGCAAGCACGACGGAATGATCTTTCCGCTCACTGCGGCGGCTCCCACGACAGTCGAGGAGTGGCACAGAGTCCTCAGTATCGCAAAGAGCTGGGGCATAAACCACTACCGATTCCACACCTGCTGTCCGCCCGACGCGGCTTTCACGGCGGCGGATATGCTCGGTATCTATATGCAGCCTGAGATCTGCTTCTGGGGGACTATTACCGCCGAGCCGACTGAGGAGCGCGATTACCTCGTCGAGGAGGGACGGAGAATGCTCCGCGAATACGGCAACCACCCGTCGTTTGTGATGATGTCGCTCGGAAATGAGCTGTGGGGCGACCCTCCGACGCTCGATTCGATACTCGCGGAGTATCACTCCCTCGACAGCCGACACCTCTACACTCAGGGCAGCAACAATTTTCAGTTTTTCCCGAATATTCAGGAGAATGACGACTTCTTCTCGGGAGTCCGCCTTAGCCGCGAGCGCCTTATCAGAGGCTCGTATGCAATGTGCGACGCTCCCCTCGGATTCATTCAGACCGACGAGCCGAATACCGCCCACAGCTATGACGGGCTCATCTTCCCCGAAGCCGACGAGAGCTCCGAGGACGGCGGCGCTGTCGAAATTGAGATACAGTACGGCACGGGTGTGAAAAGAGTCAAAGCCGTCGGCAGCAGCGGACTTGTCCCGACGAAGCCGCTCGTCACGCATGAGGTCGGGCAGTATTTCGTCTACCCCGACTACAATGAAATTGAAAAGTACACGGGAGTGCTCAAGCCGTATTCGCTCGAGGTGTTCCGCGAAAGGCTGAAAAAAGCGGGAATGCTCTCGTATGCTGACCGCTTCCACAGAGCCTCGGGAATGCTCGCATTTCAGTGCTACAAGCTCGAGATCGAGGCGGCAATGCGCTCGGAGTACCTCTCGGGATTCCAGCTTCTTGACTTGCAGGATTTCAGCGGACAGGGAGTGGCGCTCGTCGGGATGCTCAATGCATTCATGGAGGAAAAATCGTTCGTGCAGGAAAACGGTCTGCGCGAAAAGTGGCTCGGTTTCTGCTCTGACGTTGTGATACTTGCCGAGATACAGAGCTTTGTGCTCACGGCAGGCAGGAGTGTCGAGATACCCGTGAAGATAAGGAATATGTCCGCGGAGAGCCTTTGCGGAAGGACGCTGAAATGGCGCTTCGGCTCACAGAGCGGCGAGCTTGCGATACCCGAGAGCGCGTCGGAGCTCTTCACGGCAGGCACGATAACCATTCTCCCCGACGCTTCGGGCAGGCAGTGCCTTGCGCTCTGCATTGACGGAGTTACCGAAAATTCCTACGATATGTGGGTGTTTGACGCTCCCGACGGCGATTTCTCAATTGCTGAGAGCCTTGAAATAAACGGCAGGACTGTCTTCATCACGTCGGACATCACAAGGGCGGAGAGCCTGCTTCATGACGGTGAGAGGGTGCTCTGTCTGCCGAATGAGCTGAGGGAGAGCATAAAGGGCTTCTACTGCGCTGATTTCTGGAACTTCCCCATGTTCAGAGCTATATCGGAGAGCATGGGCAGGGAGGTGCCCGTGGGTACGCTCGGACTGGTCATCGACTGCACCCACCCTGCGCTCAGCGGCTTCCCGACGGAAGAATACTCCACACCGCAGTGGTATCACATAGTCTCACACGCGGACTGCGCTGTCCTTGACGGCACTCCCGAGGAATACCGCCCCATTGTTCAGATGGCGGACAACGTCGAGCGCAACCACAAGCTTGCGCTGTTGTATGAGGCTGAGGTCGGGGAGGGAAGGCTGCTCGTGTGCACGGCGCGTCTCTCGGAAATTTCGGATAGAGCAGAGGTGCAGACCTTATTCCGAGGTCTGACGGAGTACATAGCGTCGGACGCTTTCAAGCCCGAATTTTCCGCGGATCTTGGAGCACTTTGTCTCAGATAGGAGAAATAATATGGATGATAAGGATTTTTACATAGACACCGTTGATAACCTGCCTGCGATAGTCGAGCGCGGACAGGGGCAGAAACAGCGTTTTGCTGACATTTTCTTTGAATTCATGCAGCTCCAGCATTTGTACGACTCCGCTATCGAGGTGGTGAGGACGTATCTGAATATCCTCGACGGCGAGTTCAGTGTGAAATTTCAGCGCAACCCGATACACAATATCGAGAGCCGTCTGAAGTCGCCGCAGTCGATAATCGAGAAGCTGAGAAAGAAGAATTATCCCGTCACGACGGAGTCCGCACAGAAGAATCTGCTCGATATCGCGGGGATACGTGTGACCTGCTGCTATATCAGCGACATCTACGCGATAGTTGAAATGCTGACACGGCGCGACGATTTCACCGTTATCAAGCAGAAGGACTACATAAAAAAGCCGAAGCCGAGCGGATACCGCAGCTATCACCTCATAATCAACGTGCCCGTGTATCTCTCAACGACGAAGAAGTACGCTCCCGTCGAGATACAGATCAGGACTATCGCTATGGACTTCTGGGCGAGCCTTGAGCACCAGCTCAAATACAAGACCACGACTCAGCTCACGCCCGAAATATCGAAGGAGCTGAGGGAGTGTGCGGACAGCATTGCCGATACCGACCTTCGTATGCAGAGGCTTTACATGGAAATAAACGGGCTCGACTGAAAGCCGCATATTTCTCCACAATAAGCCGATATTCGCCGTTTAAAGCTCCGCAGAAATGTGCTATACTTGAATGGACACACAATAAAGGAGAGGTTTAAAATGACGGATAAAAATGCAGGCAGATGTGCGGTGACGGGCAGGACGGTCTACCTTGAGATATACGGGGACAATAAGGTCATATACCGCGTAGTTGAGGGGACTATCGACACCATGCGCGGAAGGCGGAGGATATACGGTATCGAGACCGAGGACACTCTCAGCGGCGAGCTTGAGGCTATTGCCGACTATTCCGCGAGTCTCACTGAGGCGGTGAGCTTTGCGGAGAAGCTGATAAGGAGCAGGGCGCGTCCGAAGCAGATATACAGCAGGGCGCTGAGCAGTCTTTGCGTGAAAATATAGGTGCAGACAGATCCGGGTATAATAGGCAAATGCGAACACCGCTCATGGTCAGGACTGCCTGAAGCTTTCGGAGCTAAATATAGTTAAATAATAAAATTTGAAATCACTATGGACAAAGTGCTGCTTTTATGGTAAAATATACATATGCGGTGAAAATTGCCGAAAAATCGAAAGGAGAAACAAAAATGGCAGAGCTTAAATACGAAATTACAGAAAAGATAGGCGTTATTTCAGAAAACGCAAAGGGTTGGACTAAGGAGCTCAATATGGTGAGCTGGAATGAACACGACCCCAAGTACGATATACGCGAGTGGGCACCCGACCATTCAAGAATGGGAAAGGGCGTTACTCTCAGCGTTGACGAGCTTGCAGAGCTCAAGGAGCTTATCAACGGCATCGAGGGACTCGACTCATTTGAATAAAACATAAGGGGACGCTCTGCGTTCCTTTTTATTAAAAAAGATGGGTAAATAACTATTTAGGTGGTCGTTACGGGGTGGCGTTTGCGTATTTGCCCACCCTCACAAA
>ONNL01000049.1 GCA_900319195.1 uncultured Ruminococcus sp.
ATGCTTTCTACAAACTTTTCAAAAGACGGCTTTCTACAAACTTTCTACCAAGTTTTAGTGATTTTTCAGAATACGGCTGTTTGGGGCATTTTCGGCTTTCAGGTGGTTTTCTACCAGATTTTTCGGGCGTTTTAGTCCATTTGAGTCCACTTGGTTCTATTTGGTTCCACTTGTACAAAAATATAAAATATAACGTAGAAAAAACACTTGGAAGAAAAAGAAATCAAAAAACGTGATTTTTTGGTAGAAAAATTGGTAGAAAAAAAGAGCTTGTCTACATTATATTTTCTACCACGAGTTTCTCAAACAACGTAAAATCAAAGAAAAGTGAACTTTTAGGAAAAAGTCACATATAATGTCTTGCAATCTGTGTGCATAATATGTCATAAGCGGCGTGTCATCGCCTCCTTGTTCGCGGTAAAGTAATAATTAACAGGAAATCTTTTCCGCATCTCTTGCTATTTTTGCAAATATATGTTATAAGCGGCGTGTCGCCGCCTCCTTGTTCGCGGTAAAGTAATAATTAACAGGAAATCTTTTCCGCGTCTCTTGCTATTTTTGCAAATATATGTTATAATGTTAAATGTATGCAAAAAACTGAAAGGAGCGCTCAACAGCGCAGAAATACAATGGCTAAGAAGAACAATTACGGTAACGATAGTATAACTATGCTCAAGGGAGCAGACAAGGTAAGGAAGCGTCCTGCTGTAATATTCGGCTCTGACGGACTTGACGGGTGCGAGCATTCTGTCTTTGAGGTCATCTCAAACTCTATCGACGAAGCCCGTGAGGGATACGGCAACAGGATAGTGATAACACATTACAGAAATGACGAGATCGAGGTCGAGGACTTCGGACGCGGCTGTCCCGTTGATTTCAACAACAACGAAAAGCGCTATAACTGGGAGCTTGTCTATTGCGAGCTCTATGCAGGCGGCAAATATGACGACTCGGCTGATTCGTATGAATACTCGCTTGGACTTAACGGTCTCGGACTATGTGCTACGCAGTTTTCGTCTGAATTCATGGACGTTGAGGTAGTACGTGACGGCTTCAAATATAACCTTCATTTTGAGAAGGGCGAGAATGTCGACGGACTCCGGAAGGAGCCTACCAAGAAGAAACAGACCGGCACCAAAACTCGCTGGAAGCCTGACCTTGATGTTTTCACCGACATTAAAATCTCTGATGATTATTTTCATGACATCCTGAAGCGTCAGGCTGTTGTTAATCCCAATATACTCTTTGTTTTCCGCGCCGAGAATGAAGATGGAACATTTGAGGAGACAGAGTACATCTACGAGAACGGCATCACGGATTATGTTGCTGAGATCGCAGATGATAAGGCACTCACATCTATCCAGCACTGGACAGCCGAGCGCAAGGGTCGTGACCGTGAGGACAAGCCCGAGTACAAGGTGAAGCTCGATGTTGCGCTGACATTTTCAAATAAGGTCAAGCTCACGGAGTACTATCACAACTCCAGCTTCCTCGAGCACGGCGGCTCCCCGAAGGACGCGGTAATGAGAGCGTTCCAGTATCAGATAGACTCATATATTAAGTCTGTCAACGGCTACAATAAAAATGAGAGCAAGATAAAGTTCGAGGACGTTGAGGAGTGCCTGATACTTGTATCGTCATCATTCTCAACGCAGACTTCATACGAAAACCAGACCAAAAAGGCTATCACGAACAAGTTCATCAAGGAGACCATGACGGAATTCCTCAAGCATCAGCTTGAAGTGTATTTCATTGAGAATCCCGACGAGGCACAGAAAATCGCGGAGCAGATACTCCTCAACAAGAGAAGCCGTGAGAACGCGGAAAAGACTCGTCAGAACATGAAAAAGAAGCTCTCTGGAACTATTGACCTCTCGAACATGGTCGATAAGTTTGTTGACTGCCGTACAAAAGACGTATCAAGACGCGAGATATATATCGTGGAGGGCGACTCGGCTCTCGGTTCTGTAAAGCTTGCGAGGGACGCTGATTTTCAGGCGATAATCCCAGTCAGAGGTAAGATACTCAACTGCCTGAAAGCCGAGTATACAAAGATTTTCAAGAGTGAGATAATCACCGACCTCATCAAAGTCCTCGGCTGTGGTGTAGAGGTCACAAGCAAGGCAAACAAGGAACTCTCGACGTTCAATATCGAGAATTTCCGCTGGAACAAGATAGTTATATGTACTGATGCCGATGTTGACGGCTTCCAGATACGCACGCTTATCCTCACTATGCTGTACAGGCTCACTCCTACGCTTATCGAGGAGGGATACGTCTATATCGCGGAATCTCCGCTGTTTGAGATAAACACGAAGGAAAAGACCTATTTCGCATATACCGAGCAGGAAAAGCAGCATATACTTGGACTTATCGGTGATAAGAAGCATACAATACAGCGCTCGAAGGGTCTCGGTGAGAACGAACCCGATATGATGTCGCTCACGACCATGAATCCCGATACCCGCAGACTTATCAAGGTCACATCAGACGATATAAGGGAGTCCGCGGAGATATTTGAAATGCTTCTCGGTGACGATTTGCAGGGACGTAAGGACTATATTTCACAGTATGGTGCGGATTACCTTGAGCTTGCCGATATAAGCTGAGGTGATATGAGTGAAAGACGAATTTGTCGAGAGCTGCCCATATTGCAGCGGACGTGAATTTGCGAGCGGCGTACAGTCGGGCTACAGTCAGATACTGGGCGAGAACAGGATATTCGGCGCTCAGACACTGTACCACGTTGTCTGCCTCGGCTGCGGAAGCGTAGTGAGGAGTTACGTCAAGAAGCCGAAAAAGCTGCTCACAGGAACAGAAAAGAAAAACATTCAGGGAGAATTTTGATAAATGCCAAGAAAAAGAGAAACTCCGAAAAAAAAGCCTGCATTCAAGCATGAGGCTTATATAGAGGGCTCGGGAAGTGTCGTCAATGAGCAGATAGGCGACATACTCAAAAACAATTATATGCCCTATGCCATGAGCGTTATCATATCACGAGCACTGCCCGAGATAGACGGCTTCAAGCCGTCCCACCGCAAGCTGCTCTATATGATGTACAAAAGAGGTCTGCTCAATCCCGAGAGGGAGCGTTCAAAGTCCGCAAATGTTGTCGGTGAGACAATGAAGCTGAATCCTCACGGCGATCAGGCAATATATGAGACGCTGGTGCGTCTTACACGCGGAAACGAGTCGCTTCTGCACCCGTATGTTGACTCCAAGGGAAACTTCGGTAAGGCGTATTCGAGCAAGATGCACTATGCCGCTTCACGATATACCGAGGTAAAGCTTGAAAGGATATGCAACGAGCTCTTCCGTGATATAGACAAGGAAACCGTTGACTTCGTTCCAAACTACGATAACACAATGCAGGAGCCTACGCTCTTCCCTGTGACATTCCCGACGGTGCTTGTCAACTCGAATACGGGTATCGCTGTTTCAATGGCGAGCAACGTCTGCCCGTTCAATCTTGAGGAGGTCTGCGAGACTACAATTGCCCTCATGAAAGACCCCGGCCACGATATTCTCAGCACGCTCAAGGGACCCGATTTCCCCGGCGGGGGACTCATGCTCTATGATGAGGACGAGCTGAAAAAGGTCTATGAGACAGGTCGCGGAAGCATAAAGGTACGTTCAAAGTACAACTATGACAAGGCGGCAAACTGCCTTGAAATTACTCAGATACCCTATACCACGACTGTTGAAGCGATAATCGACAAGATAGTCGAGCTTGTGAAGGCAGGCAAAATACGTGAGGTGTCATATATCCGCGACGAGACCGACATCGACGGTCTGAAAATTGCGATAGACCTCAAGCGCGGTACCGACCCCGATAAGCTCATGCAGAAGCTTTACAGAATGACTCCGCTTCAGGATAACTATCCCTGCAACTTCAACATACTTATAGCAGGAACTCCTAAAGTCATGGGTGTACGTGAGATACTTACGGAGTGGACGGCATTCCGCGAGGAGTGCGTACAGCGCCGCACATACTACGACCTGCAAAAGAAAAAGGAGAAGCTCCACCTGCTTGAAGCGCTCTCCGCGATACTTCTCGATATTGATAAGGCAATAAAGATAATCCGCGAAACAGAGGTCGAAGCGGACGTTGTACCCAACCTCATGATAGGCTTCGGGATAGACGAGGTGCAGGCTGAGTATGTTGCCGAGATAAAGCTCCGCAATATCAATAAGCAGTACATTCTCCGCAGAATTGAGGAGGTTGATCAGCTCAAAAAGGATATTGCCGAAATGGAGGACCTTCTCCACGACAAGAAGAAGATAAGAAAGGTCATCATCTCCGAGCTTCGTGATGTCATTAAGAACTATGCACAGCCGAGAAAGACGATGTTCTATTATCAGTCCGACATCGAGGAAGAGGAGGAGATAGATGATACTCCCGATTATCCCGTAAACCTCTTTATATCGGCAAGCGGATACTTCAAGAAGATAACTCCGCAGTCGCTCCGAATGAGCAACGAGCAGAAACTCAAGGAGGACGATTTCATCACTCAGACTTTTGAGGCGACCAACAAGACAGAGCTCCTGTTCTTTACGGATAAGTCACAGGTCTATAAATCCACGGCGAGCAGCTTTGATGACAGCAAGGCAAGCGTACTCGGTGACTATGTCCCTGCCGCGCTCGGATTTGATGAGGGTGAGAGCTTCAAGTATCTTGTCCCAACGACTGATTACAGCGGCTATGTGGTGTTCTTCTTTGAAAACGGCAAGGCGGCGAAGATACCGCTCAAGTCCTACGAGACTAAGACCAACCGCCGCAAGCTTGCAAACGCATATTCGGAGAAGTCCCCGATAGTTGATATAATCTTTTTGCCCGAGGACTGCGACATTCTCCTGCGTACATCGGGCGGACATGCGCTTGTATTCAATACGGGAATGATACTTCCCAAGACATCGCGTAATTCTCAGGGTGTTCAGGTAGTGAACATGAGAAAGAACAATGTGCTTGCCTCTGCAAAGACCGTCTCCGAGGAGGAGTCCGAGAGTGTTGCAAAGTATCGTGTCAAGAGCGTTCCTGCGGCAGCAAAACTCGCCAAGGAGCTCGGTGAAGTAAATCAGCTAAAGCTTTCATAATACCACCATGCGCGGATAAACCGCCCACTCCCCTGTCAAGTTGACAGCGCCAAAAAACTCTATGTAATGACACGAAGCAGTCTGTACAATTTGTGCAGGCTGCTTTTTGTTAGCAGCAGCTTGATATGTGAAACTATATGAAAAATAAGATCCAAAATTCAGCAAAAAACGGGTAGACATTTTAACATATATATAGTATAATAAACTTGGATCATCTTGCGGTCATATCCAAAACCGTGAGAGCTATCGGAATCACACTCATCATAAACAGTCATTGATGAAATATCAACTCAGGATAAAAAGGAGGAAAACATGAAAAGAATTATTGCGGCTGCTCTGGCAGCAAGTCTCCTGTCGGGCGCTGTCCCACAAATGACAGCGGCGGCAGAAGCCGACTCGGTACTGCTCAACGAGATATGTCCCAAAAACACGACCTACGCAGCAGCGGACGGCGGCAACTATGACTGGATAGAGCTCTATAACTCGGGAAACAGCGCTGTTGACCTCAGCGGTTGGGGACTGTCCGACAACTCTGCAAAGCCATTCAAGTACACATTCCCGAGCGGCACTCAGATTGCGGCAGGCTCCCGTCTGATAGTATTCTGCGACAGCAAGATAACCGAGGCGGCAGGCACCTACGCTGCGGCATTCGGACTTTCTACCGCAGGCGAGACTGTTGTCCTCACAAAGCCCGACGGCAACACCGCCGACACCATGACCTTTGAGACACTTGCGGCAGACACTTCGTTCGGCAGAGTCCCCGACGGCTCGGATACTCTTGCAGTGATGAACACTGTCTCGCCGAATGCGCCGAACGCTTCGGACGATGTGAGCATTCACGTTGACGCACCTGTTTTCTCAAAGGAAAGCGGCTTTTATGAAAACAATATCACACTTTCCATTTCAGCTCCCGATGGCACGAAAATCTACTACACGACCGACGGAAGTGACCCCGATACAAGCTCCACGCGCTATACGGGAGAAATTAATCTGAGCGACAACAGCAGCTCCCCTAACGTACTCAGCGCACGTACCGATATTCAGCCGAGAGTGCAGGGTATGTGGGGAATCGAGGAGGCAGTCGCTCCGAAGGAACCCGTCGATAAGGCAAACATTATCCGCGCTGTTGCTGTGGATAAGGACGGCAACATCAGCAGCATTTCCACAGGTACATACTTCATAGGCTATCAGAACAAGAGCAGCTACTATAAGGACCTCAAGGTCATCTCGATAGTCACCGACCCCGACAACCTCTTTGACTACGAAAAAGGTATCTACGTAACGGGCAAGACCTACGACGACTGGCGAAACGGTGCGGAATATGACCCGTCCGTCCCGAGCTACTTCATGCCTGCAAACTACACTCAAAAGGGCAGAGAATGGGAGCGAGAGGCTTCAATGCAGGTATTCCGGAACGGCAATGAACTGCTCTCGCAGAATGTCGGCATAAGAATACACGGCGGCGCAACGCGCTCACAGCCGCAGAAGAGTATGAATGTCTACGCCCGAAAGGACTACGGAGCGGACAGCTTCGATTACGACCTCTTCTCAGGCAATGACAAGGACACGAGCGGCAAGACGATAGACAAGTTCGACAGCTTCGTTCTCCGCAACGGCGGCAACGACTGCTCATACGCACGTTACCGCGACAAGCTCAATCAGGGACTTGTAGGCGACAGGAGCTTCCTCACTCAGTCCATGGAGTCCTCTGTCGTGTTCATCGACGGCGAATACTGGGGTCAGTATGAGATAACCGAAAAGGTTAGCGACGATTTCGTCCACGACCACTACAACGTCCCCAAAAAGAACGTCTGCATCGTTAAAAATCAGGAGCTCGACGAGGGCGACGAGGCAGGCTTCGTGGATTTCACTGAGCTGTGGAACTGGATAAAGTCTACCGATTTTTCCAACGATACCGCCTATCAGCAGCTTTGCAGCAAGGTCGATATGCAAAGCCTTGCGGACTACGTGAGCGCTGAGCTCTACTTCAACAACGAGGACTGGGGCGAAAACAACATGGCGCTCTGGAAGTCAATGGTCACGGATGCCGCAAATCCTTACGCTGACGGCAGGTGGCGCTTCATCATGTTCGATACCGAGTACAGTACGGGACTTTACGGCAGGAGCGGCGCTTCGACAAATTCATTCGACAAGTTCATGTCCTCGGAGGGCTTCCTCTCCGACCTGTTCAACGGCGCTCTCAAAAACGAGAAGTTCAAGGAGCAGTTTACCGTAACGTTCATGGACATGGCTAACGAAAACTTCAACACAGACAGAATCAAGGCACTCATTGAAAAGTATTACACCGACTATCAGAACCCGATGATAGACACCTATAACCGCTTCTGGCCGAGCTCGTTCGGCGGAAATCAGGCTGACAGGACCTATACAAGCGAGAAGTCAACTATTCAGAACTTCTACAACGAGCGTCCGAGACAGGTCACAGAGCACCTGAAACGTGCACTCTCACTCAAGGGCGAGGCGCGCACTCTCACGCTGAAAAATGACACAACCTGCGGCTCGGTCAAGCTCAACACAATTTCGCCTACATTTGAAAACGGCATATGGCAGGGCAAGTATTTCAGCGACGCTCCGCTCACTCTGACGGCTGCTTCAAAGTCGGGATATAAGTTCTCGCACTGGGAACTCTCCGACGGCACTAAGCTCACCGACCCCACAGCAGAGCTTACTCTCAGCAAGGACATGACCGTGACAGCAGTTTATACGGAATCCGACACCGTTATCGGTGACATCAACGCCGACGGCAGCTTCACCGTTGCGGACGCTGTACTGCTCAACAACTGGCTGCTTGCAGTTCCCGATACTGCGATTGCTGACTGGCAGGCTGGCGACCTCGACAATAACAACAAACTCGACATCTGCGACCTTGCACTCATGAGAAGCAGACTTGTCAAGTGACTGCATAGCAGTATAATGAGAGTTTATCGGGGGAAAACTTTCTGAGGAAAGCTTTTCCCCGTATCCCCTTTCAAAGACTTTAATTTGAAATTTTTACCCCATATAGCACCTTTCTTAGTTACGAAACACCGTCAGTGTTTTTAGGTGCTATATGGGGTAAAAATTTAAGCTAACGCTCCGCAAGAAAATCGGGGAAGGCTCATCTCAGAGGCTTCCCCGATAAAAACTATAAACTTCTATACGGTCGATCAACAGCTCGCTTCTTACGGCACCAGAGTGAAGGTGGTATCACCGTCTCTCATGTCAGGGAGCACGTCCCAGTAGGAGATCGCCTCGCCCGACTCTGCTGTAAGGCGGTAGTAAGGCATAGTCTCGCCCTCAAAGGCATTGAACTGATAGACCTTGTCTGCCTCGGTAGTAATGGAGAAAATCTCCTCAGTCGGTAAGAACTCCATTGTCTCGGATTCAAGCTCGACCTTTTGAAGCTTTACGGTAACACCGTCAACATCGCAGACAAAGCGCATATCTGTATCGCTGCCTGTATTCAGCACCTCAGCGTCCCCGAGAGCCTTATATTCGTCGGAATTCGGGTCGGAGTATATCTTGATGTTATATGAGAGAGACTCGTTGAGCTGCTCACCGAAATTTACCCACTCGACCTCTTCGCCGTAGCCCGAGGTATTTGTGAGTGCAAGCATTTCGTCCTCTGTGACCTTCACTGCGCCGTACTTCTCAAAGGTATCAATGAGAGCGTTCTCGGACTCGTTGATTGTCGGGTCGTCACTGAGTTCGGTCGCTAAGAAGCGCACACCGTCGGCATCCTTGTATTCATTGACGCACATCCTTGAATCAATGAGCGAGTCAGTAAACTGCGAAATTATCGAGTAAGCCTCATCATTATCGTCCATTATATCATAGAGCATATACGGAGCAAATGACGAACCCAGATCTCCCGAGTAGAATATCTCCTCTCTCTGACAGTTATCGTTGAAGCCGTAAAGGCTGTGACCGTGCATACCTGCGCCGCCCGAGCCGCCGATTTCAAGGAAGCCGGTGTTATAGAGCGTGGAATATGTCCTGTAGCCGTCCGAATACTCGTCCTCGAGGATTATGCCGTTCTGAGCTGTGTAGTGGAAAATGCCAATCCAGTTTATAAGCGACGTATTTGCTCCTGCGTCAAAGCGAAGCACAAGCTCCTTATGAGAGTCGTTGTTGAGGTCAAGGAGGGCATATTTCGCACTGCTACGACCGCCTTCTGTTTCCTCAACTGCCTGTCTCAGCTCATCATATGTGTATGTGCCGTAATCGAGGCAGTAATATCTGTCGCTTTCTTCATCGTTGAACAGGTCACTCGTCTGTGCTGTCCCGTTGCCTTCAAGGAACGACATGAGCGCTGTCTCTGCTTCGTCCGCACCATTGTTTTCAGCGTCGTCAGTCTCGGGTTCGGTCTCCTCGTCGATGGTGACGGGAGGCTCCTCGCGGACTGTATCGTCCTCGGTTTCTTTTTCCTGTGATGCCGACTTCTTGTCGGACTTTTCTTCACTTGTGTCTGCCTTCTCAACACTTCCGCAGCCTGCAAGCATAACTGCTGCGAGAACACACATTGCCATTAATCTATTTTTCATGATCTGTCTCCTTATTTTGATCAGCGGTGATTTCCGCCGCCGCCATGGAAGCCGCCGCTGTGACCTCCACCGCCGCTGTGACCTCCACCGCCGCCTCCGCCGCTGCTTGACTGTATCCTTACTCTTGTCTGATATGAGCGTATGAATGTGTCGGTTTTTGTTCTGAACACTGTCTTGTCCTTTATTACATAGTTTGAGGATTTGTAGGCGTTCTTGAATTTATACTTGTGCTTTGTAATGAAATAGTATGCTATCGCAACTACCAAGCCGATAGCTGACGCTGCCATAGCTATGTAAAATAGCAGGATAGGCGGCTTGCTTCTGGTAATTACGAATTCTCCGTCGCGGTAGTAGCCGTATTTTCCGTTATCTGTCGCATAGGCATATTTTGAGCAGTCGGAATACGTATCGAGTGCATCAAAGAAAACGTCCACCGCATTGTAAATATCGTCAGCTTCTATTTTCTCACCCGTCGAGGGAAGATATACGTTGAGCATTGAGAAGATACTGTCGGAATCCCCCTGATAGTCCAAGGCAGCCTTGCCGCTCGTCGAGAGATAGTCATATGCGCCGCTCGATTTTCCCGAGAGGTCAAGATAAAGGAAAACTCCGTCCGTATACTCTCCAAATATATCGTCATAGCTGTCTGCCGCGAATATCTCGGTAGCGTCATCGGACATCACACGGTCGCCGAGCATTACGAATATGTAAAGCTCAAGCTCTTCCGAGGCATCGGTCAATTCTTCGTTGAGCTCTCTGAGCTGCTTTTTTGATAGTATGCCCTTTTCATCGTATACCATGCAGTCTTCTGTAACGCCGTCATAGCCCTCTGCGTAGTTTTTTGAGGCGGCTGCTGCGGTGAGTGACGATGCTGAAAGCATGACCATGCTGACTATGACCGTCAACACCGAGGCAATTATCTTTTTCGCTCTCATCACAGGAACACACCTCCCATCAGAAAGATAACAAGTGCAGCTGCCGCTCCGATAAGAGCGCTCACTCTTTTGAGCTTTGCCTTGTCAAGCGGAGGAGTTCCAGCAAGAGTTCCCGTCTGACCGTTTATCGCAAATTCATATATCTTGTCCTTGTACTTATACGTCATGAACCATACGGGCAGCATTGCATATGTCCAGTCGGTTTTCCTTATATTGTACTGCTGGGACTGCATAACTATTGAGGAATATTTTCCCGAAATAGACTGGTTGATGATGTAGCGTCCTGCTTCTTGAGCACGGGTCTGAATATGCGGAAATACAGCCTTTTTGTCCATGTCGTACTTATCCGCGAAGAAGCCGCTCAAATAGGACATCGAAAACGGCTTGAGCTCCCTGTAATCGAAAGGCTCGATAGCCTCCATAAGCGCGTCGTCAATCTTGCTCTCACCGTCGGCTGGTATCCCTTCCGCTGTTATATCAGCAGCTCTGTCGATAGAGAACTCCTTTGTTTCTGTGTAGTTATACTTGCCTGCTGTCCATGAGCGTATCTGCTTTCCGATAGCATGGCATCCTGCGTCGATAAGGCAATTAGCAGTCCAGAACGGGACATAAAGTCCGGTCATTTTTTCAAGCTGCTGCTCGGACTTGAAATCCTTGGGGACAAACGGCTTTTTAGCTATCCAGCCCTTGAACTTATTGATAGCATCCTTTCTGCTCACCTTGAAGCCTATGACCTTATCAGGCTTGAATTCGCCCGTAAGTCTGCCCGAGAGAATAACAGGGTTATGGCAGTAATAACAGAAAAGCGCGGTCTGGTCCTTCTCAGCCATAATATCGGCTCCGCAGCTCGAACAGTGATAGAGAGCGGTATTGTCCTCAAACTCATTGTTCTCCTTTTCGACTGTTTCCTTGTCTATGCTCTTTTCGGCTTCCTGATATATTTTCTGAACCTCTTCAACAGTGAAGCTGCTCATGCAGTATTCACAGCTGAGCTTCTGTGTAGCAGGGTCAAATTTCAGTTCGGCGTTGCAGTTGGGACATTTATACTGTACAGCGTCCAAAACATCAGCTCCCTTTCACAATGTAGTATCAATTAATTTTATCACATTTAGTACATTATGTCAACACTATTTGAGACTAACATTTTATATAATATTGCGCATTTGAATTTGTTG
>ONNL01000182.1 GCA_900319195.1 uncultured Ruminococcus sp.
GGAGATGCTCTGGGACGTCGCCAATGACCACAGCAACGCAGACAAGCTCATAGCGGATGTGGAAAAGACCCTTGCGGAAAACGGTATGCCCGGGCGCTGCGCTATGACCACCCAGACCCGCTTTGAGGCCACACACGGAGACAAAAGAGCCAAGATCAACTTTATGGATATAATGGGTCACTATGACGAGCAGCTGCGTGTAGACGAGGGCAGCGCTCCGCAGAAGGACGACGAGATAGCCGTTACCACCGGCACACTGGAGCTTTTGGATGCCGAGATAGGCGACAGGATAAAGGCGGTCATCGGGGACAAGGAATACGAGTTCCTCATCACGGGCACCTTCTCCTCCTTCATAGGCAATTCGGCAATGGTCAACAAGGGCTTTGATTTTGGTCACCTTCCCGTGGACGGTATTATGGGGCTTGCGATAGAGTTCGAAGGAGACCCCGATGCCGAGCAGGTGGATAAGAACATTGAGAAGCTCAAGGAGATATACGACAGCGACAAGATATATACCTTACAGGAAGCGATAAAGAAAGCGACCGGAATGTCCGACACGCTGAATTCCATCAAGCAGATGATCATGATACTCACGGTCATCGTAACTGCGCTGATAGTCGTGCTTATGGAGCGCTCGTTCATCTCCAAGGAGAGAGCGGAGATAGCCCTTATGAAGGCCGTCGGCATACCGAACAGGAGCATAATCTTCCAGCACTCGATCAGGTTCGTTATCGTATCGGTCATCGCCTGCATAATATCCTCGGCAATACTGATGCCGATAAGCAACGCGATGATGAACGCTGTCTGCAATCTGATCGGCGACATCAAGGGGCTGACCTGCGACATTGATGCGATAGAGGTATTTGTGATATGCCCCGCGATACTCATAGGAGTTACGGCTATAGGCTCATTCCTTACAGCGCTTTACACAAGAACGATCAAGGCAAGCGACACCGCTTCGATAGAATAAGGAGGACGACATCATGAACACGATTTTACAGACAAAGGGACTTTGCAAGACATACGTAGTAAACAAGCACCAGAACAACGTTTTGAAAAACATAGACCTATCCATCGAAGAGGGGGAGATGGTCGCTATCATGGGGCCGTCAGGCTCGGGAAAATCGACCCTGCTCTACTGCGTTTCGGGCATGGACAGGGTGACCTCGGGAGAAGTATTCTTTAACGGCAGAGAGACGGCAAAGCTCAAGGACAAGGAGCTTGCGAGCCTCCGCCTTGACGAGATGGGCTTTATCTTCCAGCAGATGTACATGATGAAGAACCTGACCGTCCTTGACAACATCATCCTCCCCGCGGTCAAGTCGAAGAAGAACCGCGAGACCCGCCGCCAGACCGAGGAGCGCGGCAGGGCGCTCATGCACCGCCTCGGAATAGACGAGGTCGGCGGCAACGACATAAACGAGGTCTCGGGCGGACAGTTGCAGAGAGCCTGCATCTGCCGCAGCATGATAAACAGCCCCAAGATGATATTTGCCGACGAGCCGACGGGCGCTCTCAACCGCCGCAGCTCGGACGAGGTGATGGAGGAGCTCATCAAGCTCAACCGCGACGGCACGACAGTAATGTGTGTTACCCATGACCCCAAGGTCGCGGCAAAGTGCAGCCGTGTGCTGTATCTGGTAGACGGCGGCGTGGTCGGCGAAAAGACCCTCGGGCAGTTCGGCGGCGGCGAAAATGAGCTTCGCGACCGCGAGCGCGACCTGAACAACTGGCTAATGGAGCAAGGCTGGTGAGCAGCCCGTGGACTGCGTGGGAGCCCAAGTGCTCCGCGGGTTCCGTCGCTCTTTACGGAGTGCAGACTCGGGGTCTTGTTTAGCTCCGGGCTGACTTTGAGATCTGGTGAACATGAAAATATCGGTCACTATTTTTCAAAGCAATAAAAAAGAGCTATCCGATTCGCATTGAATCAGATAGCTCTTATCTTTTCAGACAGAAACTGTATTACTGTTGCCGATAACAGAGAAATGTTGCCAAAACGTTGCCAATGTTATCGTGATAACACTACAAACAGCGTATTTACGCCATTTTCACAACCTTTGACATTATTCCCACTCCACAGTTCCCGGCGGCTTTGAGGTAATGTCATAAACTACGCGGTTAACGTGGTCAACCTCATTGCAGATACGGTTTGACACTCTTGCGAGGACATCATACGGGATACGTGCCCAGTCGGCAGTCATGAAATCATCTGTGGTTATTGCACGGATAGCGATGAGGTGGTCGTAAGTCCTGTGGTCGCCCATAACTCCGACGGTATGAACATCTGGGAGGACTGCAAAGAACTGCTTGAGCTGAGACTCGATGCCGCTCTTTCTTATCTCGTCGCGGAAAACTGCGTCTGCGTCCTGGAGTATCTTTATCTTCTCCTCGGTTATCTCACCGATAATGCGGACTCCCAAGCCCGGACCCGGGAATGGCTGTCTCCACACGAGGTCATGAGGGATACCAAGCTTCTCTCCGACCTGACGGACCTCGTCCTTGAAGAGATTTGCAAGCGGTTCGATAGTGCCGTCAAAGTTTATGTCACTCGGCTTCTCGACCATATTGTGATGGGTCTTGATGACCGCTGTACTTCCCTGTCCTGCGGCATTTCCCTTACCCGACTCGATACGGTCGGGATAGATAGTGCCCTGTGCAAAGAAGCCTGTTGCTCCCTGCTCACGAATCTTATCCCAAAATACATTGTAGAACTCGGTACCGATTATCTTGCGCTTCTTTTCGGGGTCTGTAACTCCCTTGAGCTTCTCAAGGAACTGCTTCTGACAGTTTACACGAACAAAATTCATATCAAAGAGCTTTGTAAAGGTCTCCTCAACAAAGTCGCCCTCATTTTTTCTCATAAGTCCCTGATCTACGAAAACGCAGGTGAGCTGCTTTCCGACAGCACGGCTGAGAAGTCCTGCCGCTACTGACGAGTCAACTCCGCCCGAAAGACCGAGGATAACGTTCTTATCGCCTATCTGCTCGCGGAGCTTTGTAACTGTGGAGTCGATAAAATCGTCCATTGCCCAGTCGCCGCTGAATCCGCAGACATTTTTAAGGAAGCTGCCAAGCATTCCGAGACCATACTCGGTGTGGCTTACCTCGGGGTGAAACTGTACGGCATAGAGCCTGCGCTCCTTGTTATAGAAGGCTGCCTGCGGACAATTATCCGTATGTGCAGCATTTACGAAGCCCTCGGGGAGCTCGCTTACAAAGTCGGTGTGGCTCATCCATGATACTGCCTTATCGGGCATACCCTCGTTGTCACCAAAGAGCACACACGATTTATCGTAATATGTATCCGTCTTGCCGTATTCCGATACAGTACAGCTCTCGACCTTTCCGCCGAGAGTATATGCCATGAGCTGACATCCGTAGCAGATACCGAGAATCGGTATATTCAGGTCAAATATCTCCTTTGAGATATGCGGAGAAGTCTCATCATAGACGCTGTTTGGACCTCCCGTAAAAATAATGCCCATAGGAGCGAGCTTTTTTATCTCTTCTATCGGTGTATCATATCTCTTTATTTCGCAGTAAACGCCGCACTCACGCACTCTTCGCGCTATGAGCTGGTTATACTGTCCGCCGAAATCAAGAACAATACAAAGCTGATTATCCATATTTTCCTCCTTGAATTTTGGTATATTTCTATTATACCATTTTTTCAGCAAAATTGCAATAGTTTCGGCAAATTTTTTCCGGATATTCAAAGTTTTAAATTTTTTTTGCAATAAGTGGCGTTCGCATTTGCCAATGATACCGCAAACGCTGACCTGAGACGACCACCCCAAAAATATTTGCGCTTTTTTCTTTCAGATCCGCATTTATATTATCGTATATCATGTTTCATAATTAAAATATAATCCGTTTCATATTTGGTAAAATGCCGAAAAATAAAGGACAGCACACATTTATATAGGTCAAATCGGCATTTTAAGCAAACAAATTGTAAACTTTCTTTGCAGGCTATTTACTTTTTCTTTAAAATGTATTAAAGTAATATATGGCTAAAAATCTACAAATAGTTAAAACCGGAGGTAATATTATGGTGAAAGGAAAAAATATTGTAAAATGCGGCGTATCTGCTGTATTTTCTGCTGTTATCGCTGTGGGTACTCTCAGCCCGACTCTGATACAGCTTGCTCCGCTTACGGCAAATGCAGGTGAACAGCTCGGACAGACCGATTTCGACGACGGCGTAGGTCTCCCGTGGCATATCTGCGAATCCGCTCCCGGAGAAATGGACTTTGAAATAGATAAGGGCGTATACAAGGTTACTATCGTCAATCCGGGCGGAGCTTCCGCAGGCGGCGAGGACAGGTGGGACTGTCAGTTCCGCCACAGAGGTCTTAAAATCGTCGCAGGACATGAATACGAGGTAAAGTACGAGATAACTGCTTCAACAAGCGGCAAATACTACACTAAGATAGGCAACCTCGACGGTGATGTCGAAATATGGCACAATATGTCCAACGGCTCGGATCTCGACAGCACCTGGGACCCGCTCCAGATCAATGCAAATGAGACTAAAAAAATAGACCTGAAATTCACGGCTTCACAATCCCTCGACGTTGCTGAGTGGGCATTCCACCTCGGCGGCGACGGACAGTACACTCCCGGCGGCTGCTTCCCTGCGGGAACAGTGATAACCTTCGACAATATGTCCCTCGTTGACCTTACAAGCGACGAAAACGACTATGTTGCCCCTGAGGAATGGGAACGCGCAGGCGTGCTCACAAATCAGGTCGGATATTTCGTAGGACGCGAAAAGAAGGCTACTCTCCTCAGCAAGAAGAAGCAGGATTTCGATATTCTCGACGAAAACGGCAACAGCGTTTACTCGGGTACGAGCATCGACTTCGGTCATGATGATGACTCCGACGACGATGTTCAGGTGCTCGATTTCAGCGACTTCGACGATGAAGGAACGTTCACCATTGAGACCGAGGACGGCAGCACAAGCCGTGAATTCGTTATCGGTGATTCCTCTGCATACTCCGAAATGCTCTATGATTCGCTCAACTACTTCTATCAGAACCGCAGCGGTATCGAAATTGAGAGCAAGTATATCACCTCCGGCGACGCTAATGCTCTTGCGCGTGCAGCAGGTCATGACCCCGACAATGCCGAAATAGAGCAGACTTGGGGCTACTCGGGTTCAAGCGGCACTATCGACGTTACGGGCGGCTGGTACGACGCAGGCGACCACGGAAAATATGTTGTAAACGGCGGCTTCTCGCTCTGGCTCATGCAGAATCAGTACGAGGTCGCAAAGAAATACGGCTTCGAGGACGTCTACGCTGACGGCACTATGAACATTCCTGAAAACAACAACTCCTACCCCGACCTTCTCGACGAGGCTCGCTGGGAAATGGACTGGATGTTCAGCATGATAGTTGACAGCGGCGACTATGAGGGTATGCTCTACCACAAGGCTCACGACGAGAAGTGGACTGCTCTCGGTATCGCTCCTGCTGACGACGAAATGAAGCGTATTGTTAAGCCTCCGACGACTGCGGCAACTCTCAACTTCGCAGCGTGTGCCGCTCAGGCAGCAAGACTCTGGGAGGGCATTGACGACGACTTCTCCGAGAAGTGCCTCGACGCTGCTGAGACAGCATACGAAGCTGCTAAGAAGCACCCCGATATGTATGCTCCCCTTGACGAATCTGTCGGCGGCGGTGCTTACGGTGACGACGATGTTACTGACGAATTCTACTGGGCAGCCTGCGAGCTCTACATCACTACGGGTGACGCATCCTATCACGACGACATGAAGGACTCCGACTTCTTCCTCGAGTTACCTACAAAGCTCGGCGGCGGTGAGAGCGTTGATACAGTGGGAAGCTTCGACTGGGGAAACACAGCCGCTCTCGGTACTATGAGCATTTCTATAAGCGACACCGAGGACAGCGAAAAGGCTTCTGATAATATCATCTCAGCGTCCGACCACTACATTGAGATCGAGGACGGACAGGGCTATGGTCAGCCTTACGGTCCGAGCACTCTCAGCTACAACGACAAGGACAAGGGTTACCTCTGGGGTTCAAACTCCTTCGTGACCGACAACTCCATTGTTATGGCTTACGGCTATCTACTCTCCGACGATACGCAGTACCTTGACGGTGCTCTCGGCGGTCTTGACTACATTCTCGGACGCAACCCGATGGACTACTCCTATGTAACAGGCTACGGCACTCACGCTATCGAGTATCCTCATCATCGTTACTGGGCAAAGCAGATCGACGACGCATTTCCTATGGCTCCGAGCGGCGTAATGTCGGGCGGTCCCAACTCGGGAATGCAGGACCCGTGGGTACAGGGCAGCGGCTGGAAGAAGGGTGAGATCCCGCCTGCAAAGTGCTACCTTGACAATATCGAGGCATGGTCGGTAAACGAGTGCACTATCAACTGGAATACCTCGCTTGCATGGCTCACAGCATTTGCGGCACAGGAAAACGGAGGTATCATGCCTGATGAGGTGAACCTCTCAACTGATACATCTCCTACGGACTCGGACAGCGACGACGACAGCGATACAGAGGAAAAGACGACAAAGAAGAGCAGCTCCAGCACAAAGAAAGCCACTGCGACAAAGGCTGCAAGCAAGAATGACGACAATGACAGCGACAAGGGCGACAAAAAGAGCAGCAATCTCGGACTTATCGCTATAATCGCAGGTGCCTGCCTTCTCGGACTCGGCTCCATTGAGGTTCTCATCTTCAAGATTTTCAAGATGAAGAATAATAACAGCAAAAAGTAAATAAACAGTAATTGAGGGAAGTCTCTTTGAAGGAGCCTTCCCTCTATTTTCTTGCAGAGCGTTAATTTA
>ONNL01000048.1 GCA_900319195.1 uncultured Ruminococcus sp.
ACCGCATAAACGAGATTTGCGAGGACTGTATACACCGCTTTGCTCCTTTCGTTGATGATATTACTTTTATTATATCACACGTTTCGGGAAATATCAAGGGGAGCGCGGAAATAATTGCACAAAATAAAACCGCCGATTTTCTGCACATTTCTATTGTCTGTGGACTTTCCTGCCGCTCTTATCAATAACCTTGCGCCTATCAGACTATAAACAAATTTGTATAGAGGGACTTTATACTCACAGCTGCCTGTGATTCGGGGAGTATCGCACTTGTTTGACACTGCAAACACATAATGCAAAAATATTTCCGAAAAAGATTGTTTATTTCTTGACAAACTTGCCTGTATGTATTATAATAGTAATAGCATTATGCGACCAGAAGTAAATGTATTTGAAAGGACTGATTTTAGTGGGTTTGACTCTTACTGAAAAGATCATTAAGGCTCATCTTGTTGACGGGGAAATGGTGAAGGGACAGGAGATAGGCATTCGTATCGACCAGACTCTCACCCAGGACGCAACGGGAACTATGGCTTACATCGAATTTGAGGCTATGGGCGTTCCGCGCGTAAAGACTGAGCGCTCCGTTGCTTATATCGACCACAACACGCTCCAGAACGGCTTCATGAATGCCGACGACCACAGATTTATCGGCAGTGTTGCAAAGAAGCACGGCATATATTTCTCGCGTCCGGGCAATGGCATCTGCCACCAAGTCCACCTTGAGCGCTTCGGCATTCCCGGAAAGACTCTCATCGGCTCGGACAGCCATACTCCCACAGGCGGCGGTATCGGTATGCTCGCTATCGGTGCGGGCGGTCTTGATGTTGCCGTAGCTATGGGCGGCGGCGCTTACTACATAACCTGCCCGAAGATAGTTAAGGTAAACCTCACAGGCAAGCTCAGACCGTGGGTAGCGGCTAAGGACGTTATCCTTCAGGTGCTCCGTATCATGTCCGTCAAGGGCGGTGTCGGAAAGGTCATAGAGTACACGGGCGAGGGCGTAAAGACCCTTTCAGTCCCCGAGAGAGCTACTATCACCAACATGGGCGCAGAGCTTGGCGCTACGACATCTGTATTCCCCTCGGACGAGGTGACAAAGCAGTTCCTCAAGGCTCAGAAGAGGGAAGAGGTATGGACTCCTCTTGCTGCTGACCCCGACGCTGTTTACGACGAGGAGATAAACATCGACCTCAGTGAGCTCGTTCCGCTTGCTGCCTGTCCTCATTCACCCGACAACGTTAAGTCTGTCGAGGAGATAGGAAAGCTCAAAATTGATCAGGTTTGTATCGGCTCATGCACGAATTCATCGCTCCTTGATATGCTCAAGGTAGCTCATATACTCAGAGGAAAGACGGTTCACCCCGACGTTTCACTTGCCATCGCTCCCGGCTCAAAGCAGGTGCTCAATATGCTCGCTATGAACGGAGCTCTTGCCGACCTCATCAGCGCAGGCGCAAGAATACTCGAGAGCGCGTGCGGTCCCTGCATCGGTATGGGTCAGTCGCCTAACTCAAAGGGTATCTCGCTCCGTACCTTCAACAGAAACTTCCTCGGACGCTCGGGAACAAAGGACGGTCAGATATACCTCGTATCGCCCGAAATGGCAGCAGCCTCGGCTCTTACAGGCTATCTCACAGACCCGAGAGAGCTCGGTGATATGCCCGAGTTCAAGCTCCCCGAGGTGTTCAACATAAACGACAACATGATAGTTCCTCCCGTTCCTGCTGAGGAAATGGATTCCGTTGAGATACTCCGCGGACCCAACATCAAGGGCTATCCCGAGACAAAGCCGCTCGCTGAGGACATCGACGCAGCTGTTTCGCTCAAGGTAGGCGACAACATCACTACCGACCACATCATGCCTGCAGGTGCGAAGATACTTCCGCTCCGCTCGAACATTCCCGAAATTTCGGAGCACTGCTTCGAGGTCTGCGACGAGAAGTTCCCCGAGAGAGCAAAGTCACTCGGCAAGTCGATAATCGTCGGCGGTTCAAACTACGGACAGGGCTCGTCCCGTGAGCACGCTGCACTTGCTCCGCTCTACCTCGGAGTTAAGGCGGTCCTCGTGAAGTCCTTCGCTCGTATACACAGGGCAAACCTCATAAACGCGGGCATACTTCCCCTTACATTCAAGAATGAGGCGGACTACGACCTTATTGCTCAGGGCGACGAGCTCGTTATAAGCGGCGTGAGAAAGGCTGTTGAGAATGATCTTGCAGAGCTCACAGTCCTCGACAAGACAAACGGTAAGGAGATACCCGTACTCTGCGAGCTTTCGGGAAGAATGAAGAATATCATGCTCGCAGGCGGTCTTCTCGACTATACAAGAGAGCAGCTCGGCAAGTAAGCCGCTGCTCCGCTCCCGACGCAGTGGATCGAGGTGTTGATATGGCACTCTTTGAAAAGATAGTCGAGATAGTCCGCGATATTTTCAACGACACGAACGCAAAAGCAAATCTGCTCGAAAAGGAATATGAACAGATGGACGCAGCGAATCCGTTTGCGAACACTTACCGCGGTCAGCAGAGAAGGCACAGAAGCGCAGGAACAAACGCCGCGCTGATGATAGTTCTGCCGAATCTTCTCGGCTTCGTTGTCGGACTTGCTGTGTGCAGGGCGCTTGTCCTCCACGGGTGGTGGTACCTTGTCTGCGGAGTTATCGGCGCTCTCGGGATAGGGACGCTCAAAAACATAGAGTTCGACGGTGTCGCCCCGAGGTATGCGCTTCTCCGCAATCTGATACTCGTCGGAGCACTGGCGGCAGTATGCGCGGTATTTTTAATGCTGACCGAGCTGTAAGACTTGCCGTCGGCATTAGATGATAGATTTAAAACTGATTTGGAGGTAATCCCAATGGCAAAGATACAGATGAAAACACCACTCGTCGAGATGGACGGCGACGAGATGACAAGAGTTCTCTGGGGCTGGATAAAGGACACTCTCCTTACACCCTATGTTGACCTCAACACCGAATACTATGACCTCGGTCTCAAGCACCGCGAGGAGACAAAAGACCAGGTCACTATCGATTCCGCAGAGGCTACGAAGAAGTACGGCGTTGCCGTAAAGTGCGCGACTATCACTCCGAATGCCGCAAGAGTTGAGGAGTACGGTCTCTCACAGATGTGGAAGTCTCCGAACGGCACTATCCGTGCGGCTCTCGACGGCACTGTTTTCCGCACGCCTATCATCGTAAAGGGTGTTGAGCCGTACATTCCGACATGGACTAAGCCTATCACTATCGCACGTCATGCTTACGGCGATATTTACAAGAATACAGAGATGCAGGTGCCGCAGGGCTGCAAGGCTGAGCTCGTTGTGACCGACAAGGACGGCAACGAAAAGCGCGAGCTTATCCACGATTTCACACGCTCTGACGGTATCATTCAGGGCGTTCACAACCTCGACGTTTCTATCGCAGGCTTCGCAAGAGCGTGCCTCAACTACGGTCTCGACCAGAAGAAAGACGTGTGGTTCGCAACAAAGGACACTATCTCAAAGAAGTACGACCACAGGTTCAAGGACATCTTCCAAGAGATATACGACAATGAGTACAGGGAGCGCTATGAGGCGGCAGGCATCACCTACTTCTACACCCTCATCGACGACGCTGTTGCAAGAGTTATCCGCTCGAACGGCGGCTATATCTGGGCTTGCAAGAACTACGACGGCGACGTTATGAGCGACATGGTCTCAACTGCCTACGGCTCGCTCGCTATGATGACATCGGTGCTCGTTTCACCCGACGGTCTCTATGAGTATGAGGCTGCTCACGGTACAGTTCAGCGCCACTATTATAAGTACCTCAAGGGCGAGGAGACCTCGACAAACTCTGTTGCGACTATCTTCGCATGGAGCGGAGCTCTCCGCAAGAGAGGCGAGCTCGACGGCTCGAAGGAGCTCATGGACTTCGCTGACAAGCTCGAAAAGGCTACGATACAGACAATTGAGGACGGCGTTATGACAGGCGACCTCTTCCTCATCTCAAAGCTTGAAAACAAGAAAAAGGTCGATTCAAAGACCTTCCTCGACGAGATAAAGCTCAGACTTGACGGACTTATGGGCTGAGCCCCATGAGTCTGCTCGGAAAGGGAGGTATTTATGGCAAAAGGCGCGATATCAGGTTCCGTTATCAGAAGGCTCCCGAGGTATTACAGATTCCTCGGAGAGCTTGAATCGAACGGCTATACAAGAATTTCCTCAAGAGAACTCGCAGAGAAAATGGGACTTACGGCATCGCAGATAAGACAGGACCTCAACTGCTTCGGAGAATTCGGACAGCAGGGCTACGGCTACAACGTCACCGCTCTCAAGGGCGAAATTGCCCGTATTCTCGGGATAGACAAGCACACGCCCATGATACTCATAGGCGCAGGCAATCTCGGAAAGGCTCTCGCAATGCAGATAGATTTCGAGGGTAAGGGTTTCTCGCTCATCGGCGCGTTTGATATAAAGCCGTCGGTCATCGGTGAGAGGATAGGCGGTGTTGAAGTCATGCACACCGACCGCCTTGAAGCTTTTTGCAGGGAGCATTCTCCTGCGGCTGCGATACTCTGCGTACCGCGCTCGGCTGCGGCTCAGATAGCGGACAGACTTATCGAGTGCGGCGTGAGGGCATTCTGGAATTTCAGCCACTACGACCTTCGCCTTGAGCACAGGGATGCGGTAGTTGAAAACGTTCACCTCGTTGACAGCCTTATAACTCTTTCGTATGCGGTCAACTCCGAGGTCGGAAGGGACGGCTGTGAGGAGACAGGCGGCGAGGATAACGGTGAGCGCTCTTAACGTATAGTTATGAGTGTGAATAAATTAACAATTGGTAATATGTGAGCTTTCACATTAAAATTACAGTATGCGGCAGTCCGCCGTGTACACGGACTTTAAACAGGAGTGGATATTAATGGATTATCGTATCGAACATGATTCGCTGGGCGAGGTAAAGGTGCCTGCTGACAAGTACTGGGGCGCACAGACCGAGAGAAGCCACGAGAACTTCCTCATCGGCGTAGGACTTGAAACAATGCCCCGTGAGATAACTCACGCTTTCGGCATTCTCAAGAAGGCAGCGGCTATCGCAAACAATGCCCTCAAGCCCGAGAAGATGACAGACGAAAAGCTTGAGGTCATCTCAAAGGCCTGCGACGAGGTCATAAGCGGCAGCCTCAACGAGCATTTTCCGCTTGTTGTATGGCAGACGGGAAGCGGAACACAGTCCAATATGAACGCAAACGAGGTCATCGCAAACAGGGCGAATGAGATCGCAGGCAAGAAGCTTCTCCACCCGAATGATGACATCAACATGAGCCAGTCATCAAACGATACGTTCCCCACGGCTATGCACATTGCTGCCGTTCTCGCGGTTGAGGATAAGCTCATCCCTGCGATAGACATTCTCATTGCTACCTTTGAAAAGCTCGAGGCTGAGAACGAGGGCATCGTAAAGAGCGGACGTACTCACCTCCAGGACGCTACTCCCATAAAGTTCTCGCAGGAGATAAGCGGCTGGAGAGCTTCACTCCAGCAGGACAAGAAGATGATACAGCTCTCATGCGACGAGCTCAAGGCTCTTGCACTCGGCGGAACTGCCGTAGGTACGGGACTCAACGCTCCCGAGGGATTTGCTGAGAAGGCTGCCGAGGCTGTAAGTCAGCTTACAGGCAAGAAGTTCACAACAGGCGAGAACAAGTTCCACTGCCTTACCTCAAAGGACGAAATGGTATTCGCACACGGCGCACTCAAGGCGCTCGCTGCCGACATGATGAAGATAGCAAACGACGTGAGATGGCTGGCTTCGGGTCCGCGCGACGGTCTCGGAGAGATAACCATTCCCGCAAACGAGCCCGGCTCGTCTATAATGCCCGGAAAGGTCAATCCGACACAGTGCGAGCAGGTGACAATGGTCGCTGTACAGGTAATGGGCAACGATACAGCCGTAGGCATGGCTGCTTCACAGGGCAACTTCGAGCTCAACGTGTTCATGCCCGTGCTTGCGTATAACTTCCTCCAGTCGGCAAGACTGCTTGCAGAGTCGATAATGTCGTTCAACAACAAGTGCGCTGTCGGCATAAAGGCAAACAGGGATAAGATGCACGATAATCTCCACAACTCACTCATGCTCGTTACCGCACTCAATCCCTATATCGGCTATGAGAATGCGGCTAAGACGGCTCACAAGGCTTATGAAGAAAATATCTCGCTGAAACAGGCTTGCGTAGAGCTCGGCTTCCTCACGGAAGAGAAGTTTGACGAGGTATTCCACCCTGAAAAAATGGTCTGATACGGACATTACAAGGAGAGGAAAATCTATGGAAACCTACACTTATTACCCGGGCTGTACGCTGAAAAACAAGGCAAAGGATCTCGACCACTGGGCGAGAGCTTCCGCTGAGGCGCTCGGTATAGCCCTTGAGGAGCCTGCACAGTGGCAGTGCTGCGGAGGCGCTTATACCACCGCGACGGACGAGATAGCAACAAAGCTCTCGGCTGTAAGAACGCTCAATGCCGCAAAGGAGGCAGGCAGACCGCTCGTGACAGTCTGCTCCGCCTGCCACAACGTAATAAAGCAGACAAACTACGACATCGCCCGCTATGAGGACATGGCTGCGAGGGTGAACAATTATCTTCAGCTCCCCGAGGAGTACCACGGCGAGACGACCGTTTATCACTATCTTGAGATGCTCCGTGACGTTATCGGCTTCGATAAGCTCCGCGAGGCTGTCAAGAATCCCCTGACAGGCAAGAAGATAGCAGCTTACTATGGTTGTCTGCTGCTGAGACCCTCAAAGGCTCTCGCAATGGACGACCCAGAGAATCCCACCATTATGGAGGACTTTATCCGCGCTTTGGGTGCAACACCTGTTGTTTACGCGCAGAGGAACGAGTGCTGCGGCGGATACATCACCCTTGAGGACAAGTCACAGGCTGAAAAGAGAAGCAATGCTGTTATGAAGTCCGCGGAGGACATGGGTGCTGAAATGATGATAACAGCCTGTCCCTTATGTATGTACAATCTCAGGAAGAATTCGGGTTCGGAGCTCCCTGTTGTCTACTTTACGGAAATACTTGCCGAGGCGCTCGGCTTAAAGGAGGACAGCGATGAATAAGAACTTAAAGGAACAGGTCGTCCGTTCAAGCGGAGTGAACGTGCTCAAGTGCATGAGATGCGGAAAATGCTCGGGTACCTGCCCTTCGTATGATGAGATGGAATACCACCCTCACCAGTTCGTGTATATGGTCGAAAAGGGCGATATAGAGACACTTATGAAGTCGAAGTCGATATACAAGTGCCTCACCTGCTTTGCCTGCGTTGACAGATGTCCGAGAGGAGTCGAGCCTGCAAGAGTCGTTGAGGCTGTAAGGCTCGCGGCAGTGCGTATGCAGGATAACAACCACCTTAAGCCCGATATGATACCCGATATGCTCGACGAGGATATGCCTCAGCAGGCTCTCGTTACGGCAATGAGGAAGTACACAAAATAAGGAGAGGAAAATATGCAGAGAATAGGCGTTTTCGTCTGCCACTGCGGAACAAATATCGCCGCAACGGTAGATGTTAAAAAGGTCGCTGAGACTCTCGGGATGGAACCGGGAGTTGTTATAGCTCAGGATTATCAGTATATGTGCTCCGAATCGGGACAGGATCTCGTCAAGAGCGCAATAACGGCTCATAAGCTTACGGGCGTTGTGATCTGCTCATGTTCACCGAGAATGCA
>ONNL01000069.1 GCA_900319195.1 uncultured Ruminococcus sp.
AATAATAATTATTGAAATTTTCCAAACAAAAATTGAGTTTTCATTTTATACTTATTTACTGATCACAACATTGAGCTTCTGAGCGCTCTCTACGGTGAACGGCTTATCCATACCGCTGACGGTAACGGTTATCGTATCGCCGCTGCGTACAGCCTTTATCGAAGCCGCAAGCTCAGCATCCTTGTCGTAGACCTCAGTCTCAGCGGACTTTCCGTCCTCAAGACCGTAAACAACTATCTTCATGTTGTCCGTGTAGTCGTATTCCGCGTGATTCTTGAAATCGCCGTAGACGATTATCGAATTAGGCTTTGCATAAAGCGGCATACCGAAGTAATCATACTTCTGAGTGTACCACCTTCCGCCCTCCTTGACCTCGCCTGTCTGAATGTCAGTCCATTCAGCACCGACAGGGAGATAGAATGTGCACTCACCGTCCTCGCTGAAAACGGGAGCAACAAGCAGGCTGTCTCCGAGCATATACTGAGTATCGACCGTGAGTGCGGCTCTGTCATACGAGAAGTCAACGACCATTGCCCTCATCATCGGGACACCTGTCTTATGAGTATAAACTGCATTTGCAAAGAGGTACGGCATGAGTCTGCCCTTGAGCTTTACGAAGTGGCGCGATACGTCACAGCTCTCCTCGTCGAAATTCCACGGCACTCTGTATGAGGAGCTTCCGTGATAGCGCGAGTGTGTGGACATAAGACCGAATGCTGTCCAGCGCTTGTAGAGGTCGGGAGTACCCGTGGACTCGAAGCCCGAGATGTCGTGCGAGAAGAATCCGAATCCCGAGAGGCACAGCGAAAGTCCGCCGCGGAGAGTCTCAAGCATGGAGTCAAAGTTGGAGAAGCAGTCTCCGCCCCAGTGTACAGGGAACTGCTGACCGCCTGCTGTTGCCGAGCGTGCAAACAGGCAGGCATTGTTCATGCCCTTGACCTCCTGGAGAGCCGTGAAAACGGTCTTATTGTAGAGGTAGGTGTAGTAGTTGTGCATCTTATACGGGTCAGAGCCGTCATAGTAAACAACGTCCGTCGGGATACGCTCACCGAAATCGGTCTTGATAGCGTCAACTCCGAGAGCCGCAAGCTCCTTTATCTTGCCTGCGTACCATTCGCAAGCCTCGGGATTTGTGAAGTCGATTATAGCAAGTCCCGGCTGCCAGAGGTCTGTCTGGAATACCGAGCCGTCCTTATTCTTGATGAAATAGCCCTTCTCCATGCACTCCTTGAAAATGGGAGCACGCTGACCTACGTAGGAGTTTATCCACACGCAGATGTGAAGTCCTTTTTCCTTGAGACGTGAGATCATGCCCTTCGGATCGGGGAACATACGCTCGTCCCAGATAAAGCTGCACCACTCGAATTCCTTCATCCAGAAGCAGTCGAAGTGGAAAACGTCGAGCGGTATATCGCGGCGCTCCATTTCGTCGATGAAGGAGTTTACAGTCTCCTCGTCGTAGTTTGTGGTGAACGAGGTCGAGAGCCAGAGTCCGAAGGTATATGCAGGCGGAAGTGCAGGCTTGCCTGTGAGGGTGGTGTACTCCGAAAGCACGTCCGCGACTGTCTCGCCGCCGAATACGAAGTATTCAAGACGCTGTCCCTGAACGGTGAAAGCCACCTTTGAGACTGTCTCGCTTGCAATATCGAATGTGACGAGCTCGGGGTGATTTACGAACACACCATAGTTCCTTGACGAAACATAGAAAGGAATGGACTTGTAGCTCTGCTCGGAACAGGTCCCGCCGTCGTTGTTCCACACCTCAACGGTCTGACCGTTTTTGGTGAATGTCGAGAACTTCTCACCGAAGCCGTAGATATACTCACCTGCCGAGATACCGAGCATTTCACGGATATAAGAGCTGTCGCCGTTATCAGCCTTTGCGAAGAAGCGGTCACCCTGCTGAGCTGTCTGCTTGTTTCTTGTGAGCCAGTTTTCCTCCTCAATAAGAGAGGTAGTGCGCCAGCCCTCCTTTGTGAGAAGCCTGTCGTCGTACCAGTAGGAGATGTCCCAAGCGCCGCCCTGTGTGCCTATTTTCACCTTAGTTTTGCCCGAGATAAGTTCACAGCCGCCGTTTTCTGTACGTTTTACAGTCGGACGGAAGGAGCTGTCCTCATAGAGAGTAAATGAGGGAGACTTTTTGAGTGCGCCCGAGAAGTGTTCAACAGTTACCTTGATACTGTTTTCGAGGGTAGAGGTAAAGGTGACTGTGAACATAGGACCGCCGAGGGTCATACCGCGGTTGCCTATCCACTGATTTGTAGCGTAAACCGTAACGGAGGTGTCGTCGGACTCAATATCGTATATCTGAGTCGCATAGTTTACGTTGTAGCCGGGCTTAGTAAGCCAGAAGCCGTCTGAGATTTTCATTATAAAAACTCCTTTCAAAAAATGCTTATCCGTGCCATCTCCTGCTTGACTGATACTATCCTTTATGATATAATAATAACATCATCTTAGGGATTTTTCTATCAGAATACACCCCGAAATTATAACAATAATGCCAAATATGAGGAGGGCAACCGAAATGGAGGACATTCACCCCAGCAGATACAGAGAAGCCGCTCTCCACGGTACTCCGCAGTTCCCGATGAGAGTGTACCTCAACAACTTCAACTGGTACGCAGGCGGTATAATCGACCTGCACTGGCACCCCGAGATAGAACTCGCAGTCGTCCTCTCGGGACGTGTGAGCTGCCTTATCAACGATATTCCCGTCGAGGTCGGTGAGGGCGAGGGCTTTTTCATAAACTCCAACACCATGCACACCGAGCACCCTGCCTCCACCGACATCGAGCCGACCATGATAACCGTCTGCTTTATGCCCGAATTTATAGGCGACTGCGGCTCCGACCTCATCTACCGCAAGTATGTGGCACCTGTCGTGAACGCTCACGGTCTATACGGAATGAAACTCTCACCTCAGGTTGACTGGCAAAAAGAAGTGCTCGGGAATGTCCGCGAGCTATACAACATCTCACAGAACAGAACTTGGGGCTATGAGCTGAAATGCCGTAATTTAATAGGCAGTATGTGGCAGAGATTAGTCTGCAACCTCAGCTTCGAGGACACCGCCGAGACCTCGCAGACCTCCGACCTTGCCGAGAAAAGACTCAAAAAAATGCTCTCGTTCATTCACGGGAACTACCGCTCCGACCTCACCGTTGACCAGATAGCACGCTCCGCAAATATAAGCAGGAGCGAGTGCTTTCGCTGCTTCCGCAATATCATCGGCAAAAAGCCGATAACCTACCTCAACGAGTACAGGCTCAAGGCGGCTGCGGAAATGCTCACCACGACCGATATGCTGATAACCGAGATCTGCTTTGCCTGCGGCTTCACCCACAGCAGCTACTTCGGGAAGCTGTTCAGCAGATACTACGGCGTGACTCCAAAGCAGTTCAGACGCAATGACACCGTCGGCGGACGCAGGGAAACTGCTCAGAGCTCGTTCAGCTCCCCTATGAAGTAAGGGTACATATAAAGCGTACCAAGGGCAACAAGCGGTACTCCGAGCTTTTTAGCATATGAGACAGCATACCGCACTCCCTCTCCGAAACTGTCAAACGAGCGCGAGGGTATCCCCTTTTTCTCAAATTCCTCCGCGAGCACACGGCTGTCAAGCGCTCGGGGAATATCGGGCGAAGCGGTAACTGCAAGCTCCGCAATATCTCCGAGGACATCGGCATAGCTTCTGCGGTCCTTGTCTGCCATGACGCACATGAACAGCACGACCTTGCGTCCGCCGAAATACTTCCGTATGCTCTCCGCCGCGAGCGCAACTCCGTCGGGATTGTGAGCGCCGTCATAAATGATGTACGGATTCCTGCGGAGCACCTCGAACCTGCCGTGCCACTGTGCATGGGAGAGCCCGTCCGCCACAGCCTTCGGACTTATGCTCACGCCGTATCTGCCGAGGACTTCAACTGCCGTGAGGACAACAGCGGCATTGTACGGCTGATATGCACCGAGCAGTGAGAGCGTCATTCTGCCGTATCCGCCGAAATCAATGACCGTGCCGCTTATCGTTTCCGACACCACCTTCAGCCTGTCATAATCAACAGTGAAAAGCTCCGAGCCGCAGTCATCAGCGGCTTTTTTTATTACAGCAAGCGCCGCATCGTCAGTACCGCCGAACAGCACAGGTCGTTCCTGCTTGATTATCCCTGCCTTGTGGGAGGCTATTTCGGCAGTCGTTTTCCCGAGCACGTCAGTGTGGTCGGGACAGACGTTTGTGATGACGGACAGCAGAGGTGAGGTGATGATATTCGTGGAATCGAGGTCGCCGCCGAGTCCGCACTCTATCACCGCTATGTCGCATTTCTCACGTCTGAAAAGCTCAAAGGCGGCGGCGGTCAGCATCTCAAACTGTGTAGGCTTATCGGACATTTCATCGTCTATGGGAATGATGTCCGCTATCACCTCCGCAAGCACTCCCATGTCGGCTTCTTTACCGTCTATGCGGAAGCTGTCGGTGACTCCCGTGAGTGCAGGCGACGAAAACCACCCGGTCCTCAGACCTGCCTCCGTGAGTATGGAAGTGAGCATTGCCCCGAATGAGCCCTTGCCGTTTGTGCCTGAGACATGGATAATGCGGAGACTATCCTGCGGATCTCCGAGCTTCTCCGCAAGGTATCTCACCCGTGAGAGTCCCGGCTTTCTGCCGCGTGATGCCGCGTTTTCTATGAAAAGCTCTGTGCTTTTTCCTTTGTCCATATAAAGACCTCCGTGATGATATAGTGTCTCGTGATTTTGTCTGCGGCTGTCTGCTTCGGCTTTGAGGTGCCCTTGCGGTAATTTATGAGCTCCGCGAAGCTGCTGCCATTGCGCTTGGTGAGCACAAATAACAGCAGCACCGGCAGAATGTTCACGACAGCTGCCGCTATCGACCGGATATTGCTAAGCTCCGAGAGCTTCTTCCCTGTGAGCGCTGCCGCCGCAATAAATATCAGCGGAAACACCGCACACCTCACGGGTAGCAGATACTTCAGACTATTGTTCTTTTCGGACATCATACGGCTCCTTTCAGCCTGTAAATAAAGCAATCAGGCGGCTTTCCGCCTGTGCGGAAAACTGCCTGACAGAGAATATGTATGCTTACTGATTTGCCTGACCGAGAAATGCTGCGCCGATAATGCCTGCGTCGTTGCCGAGCTTTGCAAGAACGACTTCCGTATTCTTCTCGGAATCCCTTGTGTAGACTTCCTTCTTCACGAGCTCCCTTACAGGAAGGAGAAGCGGGTCGCCCTCGTTGCAGACACCGCCGCCTATGCAGAGAATGTCAGGCTGGAAGATGTTGATCGTGTTTGTGATGCCTGCTGCAAGGTACTTGATGTACTTGTCCACAACAGCCTTAGCGTACTTATCTCCTGCACGCATAGCGTCGAATGAAGTCCTTGCTGTAACCTTGCCCTTTTCGTCTGCCATTTTCTTCATTGTGCAGTCGGGGTGCTCCTCAATAGCCTCGTTTGTCATTCTGATAAGTCCCGTAGCTGATGAGTATGCCTCAAAACAGCCGCGTCTGCCGCATGAGCAGGGTGCACCGTCCACCTCGATAACTGTGTGACCTATCTCTGCACCTGCAAAGTTCGAGCCCGAGTATATCTTGCCGTCGATGATTATTCCGCCGCCGACTCCCGTGCCGAGAGTGATGCAGACAGCATTCTTAGC
>ONNL01000007.1 GCA_900319195.1 uncultured Ruminococcus sp.
GGACGGGAACACTGTGCGTGTGCCGAATTTTCGGAGAAATTCAGCCTGAAAGCCCTCGATGATGTCGAGAGTCTCCCCTGCTCTCTCGGGTGTGAAACGCTCGAGTGGGAAAAGTCCCTCGCGGAACCTCGTGACTCCGAGCGGAACAACCGCAATGCTCGTAATATTGGGCATCAGCGAACCGAGGTCAGTGAGAGTGCGCCGCAGCTCGTCGCCGTCGTTGAGGTTCGGGCAGCACACTATCTGGCAGTTTAGTTTTATACCATTTTCAGCCAGTTCCCATATATATTTCAGTTTCTCACCAGCGAACCTGTTGTGCATCATCTTGACGCGGAGCTCGGGATTCGTGGTGTGAACGGAGATGTTGATGTTAAGCTTCATGGCTATAATTCGGTCGATGTCGGACTGATCAAGGTTGGTGAGAGTGGTGTAGTTACCCTGCAAAAACGACAGTCTCGAGTCGTCGTCCTTGAAGTAGAGCGTCTCGCGCATACCCGGCGGCATCTGGTCTATGAAACAGAAAACGCACTTATTGGTGCAGGTCTGTTTGCAGTCCATGAGAAAGCTCTCGAAGGTGAGCCCGAGGTCGTCGTACTCGTCCTTTTGAGCGGTAAAGCTCAGTTTTTCGCCGTTTCTGACCACTTCGACCGTGGGGCACGAGTCCGCGGCGTAGTACATATAGTCGAGGACATCTTTAACGGGGTGACCGTTTATGCCGAGCAGCTCGTCGCCGGCCGTTATCCCGCATTTTTCGGCAGGAGAGTGCGGAGCGACACCCGTTATCTTGACCAAAGCAGTCACCACCAGTCTAATCGAATTTCGGTCATAAGCAGCGAAATACCGCCGTTTCCGACACATGAAGCATAGCTTCGGCTACAAAGAAAGGGAGACAAGGACAACGCCTCCTCTCCCTCTCATACGGTCTTTGATTATTCAGCGTCGAGGTTGAGAACCTTAACACCCTTATAGAATCCGCAGTTCTTGCAAACCTTGTGCGGAGCCTTATATGCGCCGCAATTGTCACACTTGGACATTGCAGGCGTCTCGAGCTTCCATACAGCAGAACGTCTCTTATCACGTCTTGCCTTAGAAACCTTACTCTTCGGTACAGCCATTGTGGCACCTCCTTATTGAGCAATATGCTCGCTATTTTTAAGACAATTGCAGTCGGTCTCGTTGAGGTTGCAGTAGCACACGGGGCATATCCCGCGGCAATCCTCGCGGCATAAGATCTTTGAGGGAAGCTGCAGCAGCGAGTCCGAAATGACAATTTCGTTCAAATCAATGCTCATATCTTCAGCGACTATATACTCATCGTTGTCATTGCTGACGGAAGGCACTACAATATGCGAAAAATCGTAATTGTATGAGCGTTCAAACTCGGACAGACATCTGTCGCAGGTATGTCTCAGCGTAAGATCAGCCGTATATTCGAGAGTGACGACATCAGCGCGGTTATACACCCTGCCCTTCACCGCAAGCGGCGAGACAAAGGCGACACCCTTGAGCTGACCTATCTCCTCAGGAAGAATGGAAAAGTCGATATCACGCGATTCTCCTGTGATGTTAAAAATCTGCTTCAAATTCAGTTTCATACCAAAGCCCTCAGAGCACCATAAAATATATTATACACCTTTTGACATGATTTGTCAATAGGTTTTCCGAAAAATTTCGATCACTTGATGAACTGCTTTACGTTCTCAGAAAGCTCAGAAACGTCAGCAGAAACGGTGAATACAACGTTAACATCGTCGCCTGTGAGCTTGTCTATCTTCTCAAGCAGCTTTCCGAAATTCTCGAAATCGCGTCCGCCGATCTTGAGGATACCGTCAACATAGATGTCCTTGATGTCGTAGTTGCCTGCGAGCATACCTGCGATAAAGCCGTAGAATGCGTCATAGCCCTCTACGCAGAACTGCTCAACGTCGCACCATCTGACCTTGTAGGAGATAGAACGTCTGATGTTCTCACCCTTTTCGATGCAGACGAGGTTGCCGTTAGTAGTCTTTACAGCGTCGTTGATCTTGTCGATGAGGATCTTGGTCTTGCCTGTGCCCTTTTTTCCGGTGATAAGTGTGATCATAAAAATACTCCTTCCATTGCCTTTCGGCAGTGTGAATTTAATGCGTCTGGTGAAATGACAGCGGCTCGATCAGCCGAGCTTAGCCTCAAGAGCAGCCTTAGCGCCCTCATAGCCGGGTTTGCCGAGAAGGGCAAACATATTCTTCTTATAGCTCTCAACGCCGGGCTGGTTGAAGGGGTTAACTCCCAGAACATAGCCTGATACAGCGCAAGCCTTCTCGAAGAAATAGATCATATATCCTACATTTTCCTCAGTTGTGTCGTCAAGCTCGAGGATAATGTTGGGGACTCCGCCCTCTGTGTGAGCAAGAACAGTACCCTCGAATGCCTTTCTGTTTACGATAGACATATTCTGGTCAGAGAGGAAGTTCAGACCGTCGAGGTTTTCCTTGTCAGCCTCAATGAAGAGGTCAGTCTTGGGCTTCTTGATGTCAACGACTGTCTCGAAGAGGATACGAGCGCCGCTCTGGATGTACTGTCCCATTGAGTGAAGGTCAGTCGAGAATGTAGCGGAAGCCGGGAAGATACCCTTGTTGTCCTTGCCCTCGCTCTCACCGAAGAGCTGCTTGTACCACTCGCTCATCATAACGAATGAGGGGTCGTAGGAAACGAGCATTTCAACGGACTTGCCCTTTCTGTAAAGGATATTTCTGAGAGCTGCGTACTTGTAGCAGTCATTGTTGTCGAAATCAGCGCAGAAGTCAGCCTGTGCCTTAGCAGCGCCCTTCATGAGAGCGTCGATGTCGCAGCCTGCAACAGCGATAGGAAGCAGACCAACGGCTGTGAGTACGGAGAAGCGTCCTCCAACGTCATCCGGGATAACGAATGTCTCGTAGCCCTCTGTGTTTGAAAGCTCCTTGAGAGTTCCGCGAGCCTTGTCGGTAGTAGCGAAGATCCTGTCCTTAGCGCCGTCCTTGCCGTACTTCTTCTCGAGAAGGTTCTTGAATACGCGGAAAGCGAGCGCAGGCTCGGTAGTTGTGCCCGACTTGGAGATGATATTTACTGAGAAATCCCTGTCCTTAACGAGCTCGATTATCTCGTTAAGATAGTTGGGGTTGATGCTGTTTCCGCAGTAGTAGATGTCGGGTGTATCCTTCTTCATGTTGTTGTAAAGAGGCGATTTAAGGAGCTCAATAGCAGCTCTTGCGCCGAGATACGAGCCGCCGATACCGATAACAACGAGTGCCTCGGAGTTGCTCTGGATCTTCTTTGCAGCAGCCTTTATGCGCGCGAATTCTTCCTTATCATAGTCGGTGGGGAGCTCTACCCAGCCGAGAAAATCGTTTCCAAGTCCCGATTTTTCGGTAAGAATTTTAGCAGCAGTCTCGACCTGAGCCTTGATGCCTGCCATTTCATCGGGTTCGATGAAGCTTTCAAGATATTTTGTATTAAGTTTTAACGACATTAAATATACCTCCAGTGTGGTGAATGTACGGAAGCCTCCGCACAAAATAATTTACCACTAATATCATACTATATTTTGGAGGATTTTTCAAGTGTATAGAAATTATTTGTCATATCATACAAATATTGCTGATAAATAGCTTTAATATTCGTTATTTCACACAATTACAGAACAGTCCTCTCACTCCATAGCGTACCCCAAGAGCTTACGCAGGACAAATCCCAGTGTTACGCGGTCTATGGACTCCGCGGCGACTATCGGCTGTTCTGAGACAAGCTCCTTTCCGCACCAGAACCCCACCGTCCCCACTCTCTGCCCCGATTCTACGGGAGCTGTGAGGTGCTCGGGCAGGACCGCCCTCGACATGAGCTTGTCGGTGCATCTCGGGACGACTATCCCCTCCTGACACTCGAGCCGTACTCTGACTGCCGATTTTTCGCCGTTTTTGACAGTCACGGGACGCAGTACGTCGTCAGGGAGATTCGCGGAGGTCAGCTTGAAATCGGAGAAACCCGTGCCGATGAGCTCCTTTGCGAGCGAGAAGGAATCGTCAGCCGTCTCCGCTCCGAGAACGACCGAGATATAGCACGTATCTCCCGATTTACCGCCCTCTGCGATACAGCAGCCGCTCGCGTCGGAGTGCGCCGCCTTGAAGCCGCAGTGCCGACTGTACGTGCGCGTGAGGGTATTTTCGCTGACCAGCTCAACGGTGCCGTTGCAAACGAAATCCCGCCAGATCGAGAAGTACGGCAGGTCGAGCCGATACAGCTCGGCACAGATGAGAGCAATGTCGTGCGCGGAGCTGTGCTCCCTCTCGTCATAGTAGCCGTAGGGCGAGTAAAAGGCTGTATTTCGCAGTCCGAGGTCGAATGCGCGGGCATTCATGCGGTCAACGAACCCCTCAACACTGCCTGCTGAATTCTCCGCGAGTACGGTCACAGCGTCGTTAGCATTGCCGACAGCGACCGCCTTCAGAAGCTCCCCAACGCTCAGTTTATCGCCGTTTTCGAGCCATATCACCGAGCCCTTTGTACCCGTCACGGAATCCGAAGCCGTGAGCACCGTATCCTCGGAGTATAATCCGTCACGAATGTCCTCACCGACAAGCAGAATGGTCATCAGCTTGGACAGATACCCGACATTCAGCGGAGAATCGGCATTTTCGCCGTCGAGGACAGTCCCCGTCGCAGCCTCAATGAGCACATACGCCCGAGCCGGCGTCCGCTTCGGAGCAGCACCCGTCAGAAAAGCCGCAGTCACCGAAATTACGGCAAGTGCGGCAAATCCGGAAAGAAATTTTTTCACACTATCACCTCACTAATCATATGCGTGAGGCGGCGCAGAAAGAACAAAGGGAGCCCGACGGCTCCCCTACCCTGTATATTATTTAAAAGAAGTAACTATAAATCCGTCCCCGTTGTTGCCTGAAACGGTGTAACCGCCTGAAATCGGCACATACGCGGAAGTCGAGTCGCCCGAAGCCGCAACATAGTACACGACCTCGTCGCTGCCCTCAAGCTCGATCTCGAGCGGTGAATCGTAGCTGTATGACTTGAGGAAATCAAGATATTCCTCTAAACACAGCCCTTTCTGGAGCATCATCTGAGCATTTGCCGCTCCGACGTATCTGAGGTGCCACGGACAATATGCAGTGCCCGTTTTCTCGGACTTGCCCGACGGATAACGCACGATAAATCCGTATTTAGCACAGTTTTCGATGACCCATCCCTCTTCGTCTGCACCGTCGTAGTCGATGATATTTCCCGCCGAGCCCGTGATCGCAAGGTCAACAGTCGTACCAAGCGAGGACTCCGCAAACTTTATCGGACACACGGTACCTGCCGAATTATCGCCGGAATCCGTACCATAGACAACGAAATCCGAGAGACCGGTCGCAACGTTGTAATCGTTCATCATGAGGTTCAGAGCCTCCGCAGCGTCGCTGTTGAGCTGAATATCCTCAGAGTATAATGAATAGCAGTCGTTCATCACGTCAGCGAGCGCCACCATTTTATTGCTGTCAAGGCACTCAAGCGGCTTTCCCTCAACTGCGGGAGTAAGTATACCTCTCGAAATATCGGTATTTGTGAGGTTTATCTGTAAGAATCCGACATTTTCGGCTGATGCAGGCTGAGTTTCGGTAACCGCGGCTGCCGCGAGGCTTGCTGTGTTCTCCTCGCTTGAAGCTGCTCCCGTCACATTCTCCTTAAAATCGCCCTCTACGACGATTTTCGAGTCAGGGATAACTACCTGTCTTCTCAGGTTATCACCTGCAAAAAAAACTCCCATAAACAATATGAGAGCGATGCTGAGCCTGCCGAACCTGATTTTTTTCTTTGGTTTCATTTTCGACTCCTTGAATTGTTCACACATTTACTATAATTTATATATTTCTCTTTGTTTTTATATTATATAACATATTTCCCGATTTGTCAATTCGTGTCAAAAAGATTTACGTATTGCACAAATGCCTCGGTAGATTTTTGTCGAATTCTTCGCAGATCCAGCACCCGTTTCCCGCCTTATCCGCTCCCTTTTTCAGCCTCAAGAAGCCCGATAAGGTACTCCGTTTTCGACTTTTCGCCTATATCTCCGCCTGTTTCGATGAGCCAGTTCATCTTCAGTATCTTGCGTACAGTTTGTTCCGAACCATACTTCTCACACAATTTGTTGTAATCGTCCTCCGGTACTCCGAGAATGGTATTGGGCTTATTTTCTGCGTCAGAAGTACAATTCTCAGAGCTTTCAATATTGTTTTCTGAATTAACTTTCTCGCGGCAGCTTTCTTCTGCTTTTTCTGTCTCTGTCACAGTCTCCTTATCACTATCCGCATCAATTTCTGTTTCCGTATCAGTATCCTTCTCCGTATCAGTATCCGTATCTGTATCAGTATCAGTATCAGTATCGGTAACGTTTGGTAACGTCTGGTAACGTTCGTTAGCGTTCGTTTCGTCTTTCGACTTTTTTGTACGAGCGGCTGCAATTTCACGATTCCTCTCGCATTTCTCCGTGTACTTCTTCTCGTCACGCGCTATCTGTGCAGTCAGGAACGAATACACCATGAATGTTGCACGGTCACTGAAGTCCGTAACTTCGCCGTTTACAGCAAATCCGTACAGTGCCTTCAGGAGCTTTCCCGCCTCCTCATTGCTGAGCATATCCACCTGCATTTTCCAGTCGTTATAGAGCACGAAGCTTTTTTTCTTAGCCATATCCAATGACCTCCTTTTATTAAGGAGCGGAAAAACGCATTCGTACAACGCCAAAACGTTGTGTAAGGATTCGTTCACACAATTTTTACATCCGGTCACCAGAACCTGCATCAGAATTTTCCGGTAACGTTCGTTACCAAAACTATTGCAAGCTCCAAAAGCTTATGTCGTTTACTATCTGCAAGGAACTTTAGATCCGGTGACGGCAATATACAAAAAAATCCCGTGGAAACCTGAGTCCCACGGGAAATGGATTTTCATTAACCGAAAACTGCGAGCAGGAAGCCTGCGGCAATTGCCGAGCCGATAACGCCTGCAACGTTCGGTCCCATAGCGTGCATGAGAAGGAAGTTCTTCGGATTTGCCTTCTGTCCCTCTATCTGAGAAACACGCGCTGCCATAGGTACAGCAGATACGCCTGCCGAGCCAATGAGCGGATTTACCTTTCCGCCTGTGAGAACATACATCAGCTTGCCGACGAGAAGTCCGCCTATTGTTGAGAAGCAGAATGCTGTAAGTCCGAGAGCTACTATCTTGAGAGTCTCAAAGCTCAGGAAGCGTGATGCAACTGTTGTCGCACCTACCGAAATTCCGAGGAATACGGTAACGATATTCATGAGCGCATTCTGTACTGTGTCCGAAAGTCTCTCCGTTACGCCGCACTCTCTCCAGAGGTTGCCGAGCATGAGGCAGCCGACGAGCGGAGCTGTTGACGGGAGAAGAAGGATAACGAACATCGCAACAACTATCGGGAAGATTATCTTCTCGGTCTTTGAGACCTGACGATTCTGCTCCATCTTGACCTCACGCTCCTTCTTTGTGGTGAGGAGCTTCATGAGCGGAGGCTGGATCATCGGGATAAGTGCCATGTACGAATATGCCGCGATAGCGATAGGTCCGAGGAGGTGGGGAGCAAGTCTCGTTGTGAGGAAGATAGCCGTAGGACCGTCAGCACCGCCGATAATACCGATAGATGCTGCTTCCTCGCCTGTGAAGCCGAGGCAGATGCCGCCGAAGAATGCAAGGAATACACCGAGCTGTGCGGCAGCTCCGAGGAGAAGTGATTTCGGGTTGGCGATGAGCGGACCGAAGTCTGTCATAGCGCCTACGCCGAGGAATATCAGTGACGGGTAAAGTCCCGATTTTACGCCGATATAGAGTATGTCGAGAATTCCGCCGTTAGCCATAACATGACCGTAGCTGTGGTAGAATTCACCGTCGTGGTCGAGGAAAGCGTCCCAGAGCTCAGGGTGATAGAGCGCCTCGGACGAGCTTGCGCCGTCAAGGAAGAAGTTTGAGACATTTACGAGCAGACAGCCGAATGCGATACCCACAAGGAGAAGCGGCTCGAATTTTTTTACAATACCCAAGTAAAGAAGTCCGCATGAAACAACTATCATTATGAGGTTTTTCAAACCGTCGATCGACGCAAAATTTGCAAAACCCGAGTCGAACCACAGATCCTTCAAGGTCTGTATTATATCCATTGTTCAGCCTCCTTATGCAATAACAACGAGCGGAGCGCCTGTATCAACAACAGAGCCCTTGCTTGTTACTACCTGTGCGACTGTACCGTCCTTGGGTGAAACTATCTCGTTCTCCATTTTCATAGCCTCGAGGATAACGAGTATCTGTCCTGCCTTGACTGTATCGCCCTGCTTTACGTCAACGCGGAGGATATTGCCCGGCATAGGTGCGGAAACTGTCTCGCCTGCCGCAAGATCAACAGGAGCAGCAGGTGCAGGTGCAGCAGCAGGAGCGGCAGCAGGTGCAGGAGCAGCAGCGGCAGCAGCTGGAGCAGCCTGTGCAGGTGCGAGTGCCTCATACTCATCGAGCAGAGTAGCCTTGCCCTTTTCGACCTCGACCTCATAGGTCTTGCCGTTGAGAGTTACTTTATATTTCATTTTATTTGACCTCCCTGATTGAAATGAAGTGCAGTTCATTGAGCGGAGTCTGCATCTTATCGGCAACTATTGCCATTATCATTGCAGCATCCTTGTCGGATACATTGTTGAGCTTTACATGACCTGCCGAGCCGGGGGCAAGCTTTGCCTCAGCCACGGGAGCAGTCGGTGCAGCGACAGGAGCGCTCTTCTGAGCCTCTTCCTTTTTCCTTGCATTCGCCTTAGCGTCTCTCGACTTGAAGAATGCGCCTGTGCAGAAGAGCACTATCATGAGGATGACGATCCCTCCGAAATCGACCATATAGCCGAATACAGCAGTCTTTGCCGCCTCACCTATCGAGAGGTCTGTAAGTGTCGTGCCGAGCATTGAAGAAACATATGAATACATCATGCTGTGAGTCCCCCTTACATTTCTTCAATGGTGTAGACAGCCTCATTTTCTCTCTTAGCCTTGCGGTCCTTGAGGAACTTGACAGTCTGATCGGGATAGCAGATATAGCTCATGATGTCCTCTTCGCTCTCTGCGAGGTCACCGAGTGCAGACTTGGCATTTTTGAAGTCCTCACCTGTGCGCTTTGCGTCTTCGATACGGCAGTCAACAGGCTTGTCGTCACCGAGGACCTTCTTTGCGAGGTCTGCATTTATGGGAGCGGGAGCGATACCGTACTCGCCCTTGATGTAGTTCTTTACTTCCTTTGAGATGTTCTTGTATCTCTCGCCCACGAGGACATTGGTAACAGCCTGATTGCCGACCATCTGTGAGAGCGGAGTTACGAGCGGAGGATAGCCGAGGTCAGCTCTTACCTGCGGGATCTCGGCAAGTGCAGCGTCGAACTTGTCCATAGCGTGCATATCCGTGAGGTTTGCGATCATGTTTGAGAGCATACCGCCCGGTACCTTGTAAACGAGCGCCTGAGCGTCGGTAGCAAGGCTCTTGGGATTGATGCGTCCGCTGTCAACGTACTTCTGCTTGATAGGCTTGAAGTAGTCGTTTACCTTGTTGATGATGTCCTCATCGAGACCTGTCTCAATACCGTACTGCTTGAGTGCATAGAACATAGTCTCAGTTGCAGGCTGTGATGTACCGCCCGAGAAGCATGATGTAGCGCAGTCGATAACGTCGATACCGCTCTCGATAGCCTTTGTGAGAGTCATGTAAGCCATGCCTGTCGTGCAGTGTGTGTGGAGAATAAGCGGCATATCGCCTACTGCGTCCTTGATGCCCTTGATGAGATGCTCAGCCTCGTTAGGAGACATAGTACCTGCCATATCCTTGAGGCAGATAGTCTGGAATCCCATTTTCTGAAGCTCGCGGCACATCTCTATGTACTTGTCAACAGTGTGCACAGGGCTCTGTGTATAGGAGATACAGCCCGAAGCGATTGTGTTCTTTGTAGCGTACTTCATAGTCGCGTCAAGAGCTGTACCGAGATTGCGGAAATCGTTAAGTGCGTCGAAAATACGGATTATATCTATTCCGTTCTTGATAGACAGCTCGATGAACTTCTCTACTACGTCGTCGTGGTAGTGCTTATAGCCGAGAAGGTTCTGACCTCTCAGAAGCATCTGGAGCTTGTTGTTGGGGAGATTTTTTCTGAGCTTGCGGAGTCTCTCCCACGGATCCTCATTTAAATAGCGCAGACAAGAATCGAACGTTGCGCCGCCCCAGCACTCGATAGAGTAGTAGCCAGCCTTGTCCATATCGGCAAGAGCGCCCTCATAATCGGAGTAAGGCAGACGGGTAGCCATAAGTGACTGGTTCGCGTCACGAAGAACGGTTTCTGTCAGTTGTACCTTTTTCATGTACAGGCCTCCTAAATAAAATCAAATATAGCAAACGACAAAATTTTTTGGAGCTTGCTATTTGCCGATTGCAGCGGGCAAATCTTTGATTTGCGTATCTGCAAGGCACTTTAAATCATATTTTATAGTCAGCGTCAAATTATTTTTTTGCGCCGACTATAATTTTATGCGGTTTGCCGACTCCTCGTCAGCACACCATTCCATTTAATTATACCACAAAGGAAATATAATTTCCATAGTTTTTACATATTTTTTTGATTTAATTAAATGCAGTGGAAAATAGTCTTATCGAAGCTGAAGAGTGTTGAGATTATTTTGCACAGTGCAGGGTGGTGATGAGAATAAAGTATCACAAAGTCAATATTATCGTTTATAGGGGAAATATTGACGTTTTCGGGAAAATGTGGTATAATCAGTACAGAGAATTTGTAAAAAAGTAGTATCAATTAAAATATCAGAAGTATTTACTGCTTTAAGGAGGAACTTATCCATGAAACATCGTAAACTCGCAGGGCGGACCGCTTCTGTTCTTATCGCGGCGGCTGTCCTCTCAGGCTCGGTCATCACGCAGGGCATCCCCTCTCCCCCCTCTGTGACAACTACCGCAAATGCCGCAGCATCGGCAAGAGCAAGGATACGCGTTGACATCAACAAAAACGACGGACGCAAGGCTTCTTACTCCAAAAATGCGGAGAACTGGCTGCTCGTTGACGGCACCGCTCCCTCCTACACCACTCAGGGCGTGACCTTCAAGCTCAGCAACGGCGGCTCCGTCGGTGACAATGTCCGCGCGGTCAACAACAAGAAGCTCCAGCTCCAGAGCCTTATCTATCCCCGTCTCACCATGGACGGTGCCAAAATAGACAACGGCGACGGCGGCGGTGTCCTCAAACTCGAAATTTCGGGACTTTCAGACGGCGCGCACTCGCTCCGTATGTGGCACTCCAACGTTGACGGCTACACCAACAGCACTCTCAGCGTCTCCGTCAACGGCACCAAGGTCATGAGCGGCATAAGCTGTCCCACCAATGTCACCGACGAGGACAAGGCAGGGCAGTCATTTGTGACATGGAACGGCAGCTCGGTAACTATCCTGATAACTCCCGAGGGTACGAGCGGCGCAAAGCAGAATGTCGCATGGCTCAACGGCTTCGAGCTCGACGGTGCGGACTGCTTCAAGGGTGTCTCAAACCGCTATCCCAAGGACTGCGACAGGCACGTTGACGCAGGTGCAGGTCTCTCATGGAAGGCAGGCAGCGGCGCGACCTCACACGATGTCTACATCGGCACGGACTACGACAGCGTACTCAATGCGACCAAGTCCTCGCCCGAATTCAAGGGCAATCAGGAGGGCACGTCCTACAAGCTCGACAGCTCATTTTCATCTGTCCCGACTTACTACTGGCGCGTGGACGAGGAGGGCTCAAACGGCATAGTCAAGGGCTCGGTCTATGAATTCAATGTGAACCGCAAGTCGTTCCCCACGGCAGAGGGCTACGGTCAGTACGCAAGAGGCGGACGCGGCGGCTATGTTTACCACGTCACAAACCTCAATGATTCGGGCGAGGGCTCGCTCCGCTACGGACTTGAAACGCTCACGGGCGCAAGAACTATCGTCTTTGACGTCGGCGGAACTATCTCCCTCAAGAGCGTCCTCTGCATTCCCGAAACAGGCGGCGACGTGTATGTTGCAGGTCAGACCGCTCCGGGAAACGGCATAGCTGTCGAGAACTACACCTTCGGCGCTATGGGCAGTGAGGACGTCGTTATCCGCGATATAAGGACATTCTGCGGCGATGTCTCGGGTAAGTCCATGGGCGGCTTCGGAATGTCGAGCTGCAACAACTGCATTGTTGACCACTGCTCGATACACTGGGCAACAGACGAGGGCTTCTCCTCACGCTCGGCGGCAAATCTCACTTTCCAGTGGAACATCATAGGTGAGTCGCTCAACAACTCCGTACATTACAGTGCTGCGGACAGGAGCGACGTCGAGAGACACGCATTTGCGGCTTCAATAAGCGGCTTTACGGGTACATTCTCCCACAACCTCCTCATCAACAACACAGGACGCAACTGGTCCCTCGCAGGCGGCATGGAACAGGACGGCGTGACCTACGGCGGTCAGCTTGTCATCGCAGACAACGTCGTCTACAACTGGAAGGACAGGACCACAGACGGCGGCGTGAGAAGGCTCGATTTCGTCAACAACTACTACAAGGCAGGACCTGTCAGCAACACAAGCCTGCACGTAGTCTCCACCGACGGCAACGAGCTCAACACCGGCGATATGCAGAAAATGTACGTCTCGGGCAACGTGATGACGAAGTCCGACGGCTCATATATCCTCAAATCGACCGACGACGCATGGTCGAGCGGCAAGGCTGTCTCAGGCGGAAAAAATTCCACGGTCAGCGACGTGAAGTCCAACACCGCTTTCTTCGACCATAGCAACTTCACCCTCGAGTCCGCGGACACCGCATACAGCAAGGTCATCGTCAATGCAGGCGCTAATATGCCGAAATTCGACAAGGTAGACCAGCGCTATCAGAGGGAGGTCAAGAACGGGACCTACACCTACAAGGGCTGCCGCGACGGTCTCGCAGGCATCATCGACTCGCAGACCGACGCTGAAGGCTATCCTTCAAGCTGGTTCGGCACTTCGACCGCCGCTCCCACCGATACGGACAGGGACGGTATGCCTGACACTTGGGAAAACGAGCACGGTCTCAACGCAAACGACGCCTCCGACGGAGCGCTCATCACGCTCTCCGCGGACGACTACACGAACCTTGAAATGTACCTCAACGAGCTCGCAGGCGACCCTGTTCAGTTCAACGCTATCCCCGCAATATCGGCATTCGAGACTATCGAGGCTGAGAGCTTCAGCAGTCAGTCAGGCGTAAGGACTGAGACGGGCGACACTCTCTCAAACGTCGGCTTCATCGAGTCGGGAGACTCTATAACCTTCGCAAGCGTTGACTTCGGGGACGGTGCAAAGTCCTTCACAGCGGCAGTTTCGGGCAATCCCTGCACGATAGGCATTTGTCTCGACGGCAGCCCGACTCCTGCGGCAACAGTCGAATTCGACGGCACATCAGGCTTTACAGACTATCAGAAGATGACATTCAATATCCCGAAAATCAGCGGAAAGCACTCCCTCACTCTCACATTCACGGGCGGCAGCGGCTATCTGCTCAACATCGACAGCTTCGTATTCTCAAAGACTTCTGCTGCACTCAACGGCAAACTTATAAAGGGTCTCAGCATTCTCGACGAGGAACACGCTTCAAGCTGGGGTATCGGTGAGAGCGCTGCCGAGGGCTCGCTCGTTTTCGGAGACCGCACTGTCACATTCAGCTCGCTCCCTGAGAGCGTCAGCGGCGCCGAGTATATCCGCACAGCCTGCGATTCCAAGAACTTCCTCACGGGTACGGCTGCACAGTTCACCGCAAACGGCGATATTACGGTATATATCGCACTCGATTCACGCACCGCAGCTCCATCATGGGTGTCCGATGCGTACACCCTAACCGACGAGACCTGCACGTCCTCGAATGATGTCACCTTCGTGCTCTACAAGGCGGACTTCGCGGACGGCGAGACAGTGACGCTCGGAGCAAACGAGCAGAATTCCTACTGCGTGAACTATGACGTGTTCGTCACCGAAAAATCGGCACCTGTGACTACTACCACCACTGAGGCTGCTGCCACGACTACCACGACCACAACTACAACGACTGCCGCTCCCACGACAACGGACGACACCGAGCTGCACTGGGGCGACGCAAACCACGACTACACGGTATCTGTTGCCGACCCGACCTTCATCATGCAGTGCAAGGCTGTCCCCGAGACCTTCGGGCCCGACAGCTACGGCGCAAAATGGGGAGACGTTGAGAGCAACGGCGACGGTATTACCGCTGCGGACGCACTGTTGATACAGAAGGCGCTCGCTGACCCGACGATAGACCTTACCCCGAACAAATAAACTGAACACGCGATGCCCTCGGTCATGACACTGAGGGCATTTTTTGTGCGGCACTCCTTTTTCTTTACAGGCATTGACATCAGCCGCGGGATATGCTAAAATAAACTTACATAGAACCTATTTTTAAGGAGGATTTAAGTTGAACAAGTTAAATTTTAAGCGGACTCTCAGCGCAGCACTGTCCGCGGCTCTCGTCCTGACGGGTACCTCTCTGCCCTCGTCCCCGTCACCGGAGAATGCAAAGGCTGCCGACACCGTCCGGAAGTTTGAGTTCGAGGACGGAAAGCTCGTTGACTGTGAGGAGTCACAGCCTATCACATGGGAACAGGTCGATGAGGACGCAGAGGGCAATCCCTGCGATATGACGGGCTGGTCGGGCGGCAGCTATGTCTACATCGACGACAAGGACTCATACGTTGAGCTCGAGGTAAATGTCGAAACAGAGGGCTTCTACCAGCTCAAGATAAACTATATCCAGTGCTTCGGAGCTCCCCATAAGATACAATATCTGCTCGTCAACGGCGAAAGTCAGGGCGAGGTATGCTTCCCATTCAATTCGGGAAAGGGCTGGGAGCTGCTCGACGCAGGCTACGTCCACCTGAATGCAGGCAAAAACACCATTCAGATAAAGAGCTACTGGGGATACACCTTCCTCGACTACCTCACGCTCTCCCCTGCACCCGACTACATCACAAGGCTTGAGCCGACAAAGTCGCTCTGCAACCCGAATGCCACAAAGGAGGCTAAGAACCTTTACGCCTACCTCACGAGCATCTACGGCAAGCATATCCTCGCAGGTCAACAGGAATACTGCGGCTCGCACAACTACAACAAGGACGCTCAGCAGCAGCAGGGTCTCCCTATCGACTACCTCGTTGACAACGAAAAGGAATTCGACCACATTCAGAAGGTCACGGGCAAGCAGCCTGCTGTACGCGGAATAGACTTCCTCTTCTACAACACCACGCAGTCCTACGCGGACGACGCTCCCGAGCGAGTTATCGCGTGGTACAAGGACAAGGGCGGTATCCCCACGGTGACTTACCACTGGAACGTCCCCACAGAAAAGGACAGCAAAACTACCGCATTTTATGTCGAATCTACGGGGAATACTCCCTTCACGACGTTCAGCGTGACCAACGCTCTCACCGAGGGCACTTGGGAGCACGATGTCATCGACGCGGATATCGCTCTCCTCGCTGAGCAGTTCAAGAAAATTCAGGACGCAGGTGTCCCCGTTATCTTCCGTCCGCTCCACGAGGCTGAGGGCGCATGGTTCTGGTGGGGAGCTGAGGGTCCCGAGCCCTGCATGGAGCTCTATCACTACCTCTGGAACAAGCTCACGAACGAGTACGGTATCAACAATCTCATCTGGGAATGGACAAGCTCGACCTACTCCACCTCGCTCGCATGGTACCCCGGGGACGACTATGTTGACCTCATCGGCTGCGACAAGTACAACGCTGTCAACTATCAGCCGAATCTCAGCGCTATATCCGCGACCTTCTACTCCCTCGTCGCTCAGACTACGGGACAGAAAATGGTGGCAATGAGCGAGAACGACACTATCCCCTCGCTTGAAAACCTCGAGTCCTCAAAGGCAGGCTGGCTCTACTTCTGCCCATGGTACGGGAACTATCTGACCGACCTCAACTCCGATGAGGAGCTCGACAAGATCTACAACAGCGATTACTGCATAACGCTCGACGAGCTCCCCGATTTCAGCACCTACTCGCCCGATACCGACGAGCCGACCTCTGAGACTACTCAGCCGAGCTCCGACGACGAGGACGTTGTCTACGGCGATGCTAACGACGATGGTACTATTTCGGTTGCGGACGCTACGCTTATAATGCAGATAAAGGCGAACCCCGACAGCTACTCTTTCAAGAAC
>ONNL01000078.1 GCA_900319195.1 uncultured Ruminococcus sp.
CTGTATCTGATATACTCACTCAAATTCAAGGTCGCCCTTGTAGTTATCCTTGAAAAGACCGTATATCTTCTCAAGCAGCTCGTCATCATCAACAGATACGAACTCGTCGCCGTCCTCTGAGAGTATCACCTCAAGTATGACTACACCGTCGTCCTCATCGTCAAACGGCAGCAGTACAGCGTAGGTATGTCCCTCAAGATCGACTGTATCAATGACCTCAAACGAAATGTCCTCGCCGTTATCGTCGGTAAGAGTGATGTAATTCTCCTGCTCTTCCTCTTCTTCATTCATTCCGTTTTTGTTTTCATTTTCGTTCATAACGGCACCTCCATAGTTTATTTGCTATAATTCTATCACATTTTTTGTGAAAAATCAATAGTATATGAGCTTTTCTTTTTCTCGGCTTTTTCTTTACAAATTTGTCGATATGTGTTATAATTTATATATGTATAGTCAGAAGGAGAAAAGTAAAATGAGATACAGACCGCCTGCTGTCCTGCTCGCCGCCGCTGTCCTCACAGGCACATTCACAGGCTGCGGAAGCAAGGAAAACGACGTTGTCCCCGTAATGAACAGCAATACCGAAGCAACTGCAACGCAAACCAACGATACGACTGCTGCCGAATCGACTGACGAGACCACTTCTGCACCCGAAACCACTGCCGAAGCGACAACTTCTGCGTCAGAGCCGCCTGCCGATCTCGTGCTGACGTGCCTTGACTCCGTTGAGGTATACAGTGACGAGACGATATACAGCATCCTCACGAACAAAAATGTCGAGATACTCAACGGCGAGGACAAGGTCGATACCGCGGAGACAGGCGCTCACACGGTCACGGTGAAGTGCTCGAAGGACGGCGCGTACTTTGAAAAAGAGCTTGCCTATAATGTCACGGACTCCGAAGCGCCCGTTGTCCTCAATTCAGGCAACGGAGCCGCGCATATCGTCGGTACGCCGTTTGACCTCAGCAATTACGTCGGATTTGCCGATAATTACGACAAAGCTCCGACCCTTACATACAGCGGAGACATCGACCCCGATACCCTCGGGAGCTATCCGCTCACCGCAACCGTCTGCGACAGCTCGGGAAACTCGACAAGCTGGGACCTCACAATAAATGTCGCGGAGACTGCTCCGCCCGTGGTCTATGACGAATCGGGACCGACCTTCGATGAATTTATCTCGCAGTACGGCGGAGAGGGCAAAAGGCTCGGGATAGATGTCTCGACATGGCAGGGAGACATCGACTTCAGCGCGGTGAAAAATGCAGGCTGTGAATTTGTGATGATACGTGTCGGCTACTGCTATGACGAGGAGGAGCCTACTCTTGACGACCACTTTGCCGTAAACCTTGCAAATGCAAAGTCGGCAGGGCTTGACGTGGGAATATACTACTATTCCGCGGACAATACTCCCGATAAGGTGAAAAGACACGCGCGATGGGTAGCCGAGCAGCTCGGTGATACAAAGCTCGAGCTCCCCGTAGCATTCGACTGGGAGGAGTTTTCAAAATTCCAGCAATACGGCATGAGCATCCACGACCTCAACGAGCTCTATCTGCAATTCGCGGACGAGATGAAAAAGAGCGGCTATGATACAATACTGTACAGCAGCAAGAATTTCCTGAACAATTTCTGGACTGAGAGCACAAAGGCGGCTTATCCCGTATGGCTCGCGCATTTCATCGACGAGACCGATTACACGGGCGAATACGCTATGTGGCAGATGAGCAGCGGCGGCACGATAGACGGCATTGCAGGAAAGGTAGACCTCGATATTCTTTACAGCTAAATGGCATGAAAATTTCAGCGGGAACTTCCCGCTTTTAAGGAGCATATCATGAAAAAATGGACAGTCGGCAAGCCCGATATGAATACAGTAAAAAAGCTGATGACGGGCTGCGGTGTCACTGGACTTGCCGCCTGTGTCCTCGCTCAGAGAGGGTATACCTCACCCGAGCTCGTCGCGGAAAAGCTCGACTCGGGCGAGCTCTCAGACCCGTTTCTCCTGCGTGATATGCAGGAGGCTGCGGACGCAGTCAACAACGCTATCGACTGCGGCGAATCCATTTGCGTCTACGGAGACTATGACTGCGACGGGATAATGTCCACCGTTATCCTCTATACCTATCTGCTCGAGGCAGGAGCTCAGGTCAGCTATTATATCCCCGAGCGCTCCGAGGGATACGGTCTCAACAGGGACGCGATAAAGCGCATAGCTGACGAGGGAGCACACATGATAATCACCGTTGATAACGGCATTGCCGCTATCGACGAGGCTGAATACATCTACGAGCTCGGAATGAAGCTCGTTATCACCGACCATCACCAGCAGGGTGAGGAGCTTCCTCGTGCGGAGGCTGTTGTTGACGCTCACCGCCGCGACGACACCTCTCCGTTCAAATTCATGTGCGGCGCCGGGATAGCTCTGAAGCTCGTTGCCGCTCTCGACGGCGGCGACTACACAATGGCTCTCGAGCAATTCGGAGACCTCGCCGCAATTGCCACAGTTGCCGATATTGTCAGTCTGACGGGCGAAAACAGGTTCCTCGTCTCATATGGTCTCGAGCTTATCAGCAATACCGACCGTCCCGGGCTCATGGCTCTGAAAACCGTCTGCGGTCTTGAAAACAAGCCTATCGACTCTGAGCGCATAGCCTTCGGACTTGCTCCGCGGATAAATGCCGCAGGACGTGTCGGCTCACCGAAACGAGCCGCCGAGCTCATGCTCTGTGAGGACTACGACAGCGCCCTGAAAACAGCTACGGAGATAGACACCCTCAACACCAAGCGCAAAGCCGAGGAGGAAAAGATACACTCGGACATAAATGCCATGCTCGACGCTGACCCGTCGCTGCTCACGGGACGCACCGTTTTCCTCTGCGGAAAGGACTGGCACCACGGCGTTATCGGCATAGTCGCCTCGCACATCGAGGAGCAGTTCGGGAAACCGTGCTTTCTCGCCTCGGAGAGCGGCGGAGAGATACGCGGCTCTGCCCGTGCATTCGGTGAATTCTCCGTATTCGGAGCACTCTCTGCAGCGTCGGAGGCTCTTTCAAAATACGGCGGACACAAGGGCGCAGGCGGCTTTACGATAAAAAAAGGCATGGAGAACAGGTTCCGCGAGCTGCTCGAAAAATATGCCTTTGAGAACCACCGCTCAATGCCCGTGCTGACGTTCTCAGCCGCCGCACAGGTCTCGCCTGCCGCACTCACCGCGGACAACGTAAAGGGACTCTCGGCATTGCAGCCATTCGGTGAGGATAGCGAAAAGCCGCTGTTTTTCATTGGCGGAGCCTTTATCACGGACATTGTACCGCTCTCAAACGGACTCCACTCAAAGCTGAAAATAAAATACGGGAACAAGTTCCTCGACGCGCTGTATTTCCGCAATCCGCCCTCGTCGCTGAACGTGAAAAAGGGCGACATCTGCGACATCATCGCGTCACTTGAAATAAACGAATACAACGGACTTGAATCGGTGAACCTGTTCATCAGCGATGTCCGTGCGAGCAGCTTCCGTCAGGACAGATTCTTTGCGGCAAACGAAGCCTTTGAAGCCTTCGTGCGCGATGAGGAGCTCCCAAAGAATTACTACGCGAGTATGCTCCCCGTCCGCGGCGACGTTGTGAAGCTGTACGCGAATATCTCCGCGGAGGGTATCGGCTCCGACAGGCTGTACCTTAAACTCATGGACGAGCGGTACAACTACTGCCGATTCCGCACAGCGCTTGAAGCGCTCCGACAGCTCGGGCTTGTCACCGTGAGTGCCGCGGACGGAAAGATACGCAGAGTCAGGGTCACACAGAAGGCGGACCTTGATTCAGCGCCGATACTTATAAAGCTAAAAGAAAAATGCAGATGACATCTGATAAATACAGGATTATTTCATCGGAGGAAACCATATGAACGATAACAAAAACACAAGCGGTCCACAGCTCCCCTTTCCTGACACAGCCGCAGATATAAGTCCCGGGGAATACATCAACGATATTCCCGATTATTCGGACGACATCACTATTGAGACCATAATCCAGAAGATACTCACCGACGACAAGCAGTACGACCTGAGCAAGATAATCTCCGCATACAAATTCGCGGAGCAGGCTCACAAGGGACAGAAGCGCTCGTCGGGACAGGATTACATCATACATCCGCTCGCAGTTGCATTTATCCTGCTACAGCTCGGCATGGACACGGACACTATCTGTGCCTCGCTCCTTCACGACGTTGTTGAGGACACTCCCGCAACTCTCACCGACCTTAAAAAGCGCTTCGGTCAGGACGTTGCAATGCTCGTGGACGGAGTTACAAAGCTGAGCAAGATACCCACGGTCTCAAAGGCTGAACAGCAGGCAGGCAATGTCAGAAAGATCCTCCTTGCCATGTCACAGGATATCCGTGTAATGATAATCAAGCTTGCGGACAGACTCCACAACATGAGGACGCTCAAATACCGTCCCGTCGAAAAACAGCGCAATACCGCCCTCGAGACCATGAACATATATGCGCCTATCGCGCACAGGCTCGGCATACGCGCTATCAAGGAGGAGCTTGAGGATCTCTCATTCCACTACCTTGACCCCTACGCCTACTCCGAGATAGAGAGCATACTCGAGACCAAAAAGGAGGAGCGCGAGCAGTTCATTGTCACGATAAAAAACCGTATCACACAGCGCTTCAAGAACGAGGAATTCTCCGAGCCGCCGACTATCGAGGGACGTGTAAAGAGCATATACAGCATCTACAAGAAGATATTCCTCTCACACAAGAGCATAGACGAGATATACGACAAATACGCGGTAAGAATAATCGTCACGACCGTCTCGGAGTGCTACAACGCGCTCGGACTTATCCACGATATGTTCCGTCCTCTGCCCAATCGCTTCAAGGACTATATCTCCACTCCTAAGTCAAATATGTACCAGTCGCTTCACACGACGGTGCTCGGCTCGGAGGGCATTCCATTTGAGGTGCAGATACGCACATGGGATATGCACGAGACCGCTGAATACGGTATCGCGGCTCACTGGAAATACAAGGAGGGCATTGTCGGCAAGGATAAAATGGAACAGCGTCTTGCATGGGTAAGGCAGATGATAGAGGCTCAGCAGACCTCAGACGACGTTGAGGAGATAGTCCGCATCATCAAGACCGACCTTGCTCCCGAGGATATAGTTGTAATGACTCCCAAGGGCAGCTCAATATCGCTTCCTATGGAATCGACAGTCCTCGACTTTGCCTACAAGATACACACGGACGTGGGACACAAGACCGTCGGTGCAAAGGTAGACGGCAAAATGGTGTCACTCGATTACAAGCTCCAGACGGGACAGATATGCGAGATAATCACCAGCAAGGACCCCGACAAGGGACCCAACCGTGCATGGCTCGGCATAGTACAGACCAACGAGGCACGTTCAAAGATACGCTCATGGTTCAAGAAGGAGCGCCGCGAGGAGAATATAATCGAGGGCAAGGCTCAGCTCGAGCACGAATTCAAGCATTACAGGATAAACCTCCCGGAGTCCGCCTATGAGACCTTCCTTGAGGACGAATTCAAGCGCCATAACTGCTCGAATCTTGAGGACTTCTATGCTTCGATAGGCTATGGAGGCGTACTGCTCTCGAAGATAATCCCTCACCTCAAGGACAAATACGAGAGTCTGCACAAGGGACAGGATACCTCGTCCACTCCGCTCATCAAGCCGAAGGCAGGCTCCGTAAGGGGCAGCATTATCCTCGACAAGATCGACGACATCATGGTGAAATTCGCACAGTGCTGCAATCCCCTCCCGGGTGACGAGATAGTCGGCTTCATTACAAGAGGTCACGGTATATCCGTGCACACTGTCAACTGCTCGAATTACAGGTCGGCTCTGCTCAGAAACGACCCCGACGAGATAGGTCGCTGGTGCGAGATACAGTGGTCGGATAACAGCGACACTCAGCTCCAGACGAGCTTTGAGGTGACGGCTACGGACAGAGTGGGACTTGTTTTCGATATCTCGTCCGTGCTCAACGACGCAAGAGTGCCTATCGTTCATTCGACATCAAGAGTGCTCAAAAACGGCAACGCCTTCTTCGAGTGCACCATACTCGTATCGGGCACAGAACAGGTAAAAAACCTGTTTGACAGACTCCGCAAGATAAAGGGGGTAATCTCGGTCGACAGGTCGTCATCCGAGCGTAAATGATATGGAAATGTATACACTTCAGCTCGGCGAGCTCGGCACAAACTGCTATATCGCCGTAACTGCTCCGAAGCGCTGTATCGCCGTTGACATCGGCGGAGACAGCGAGGAATTACTCGGATTCATAAAGCTAAAGGGACTCACGCTCAGCAAGATACTGCTGACCCACGGTCACTTCGACCACATAGGCGGCGTTGAAGCCGTAAGAAAGGCAACAGGTGCGGAGGTCTATATCCACCCCGACGATGCGATAATGCTCACAAGCTCGGAGTATTCGCTCCACAGCACCATGTCCTACGGCAAATTTGCACCTGTCACGGACTACACAGCCGCAGTCGGTGACAGCGTTATCAACGACGGGGATATGTCATTCAAGGTGCTCCACACCCCAGGACACTCCCCCGGAAGCGTCTGCTATATCTGCGGAGACGTTATCTTCTCGGGCGACACGCTTTTCTGCGGCTCATGTGGACGCACTGACCTCCGCGGCGGCAATTCGATAGATATGAAGAAGTCCCTGAGAGCGCTCTATCTCCTTGACGGAAATTACAATGTCTATAACGGTCACGGCTCTCCGACGACCCTTGAGGACGAGCGCAGATACAATCCATTCATGGCTGAATACAGGAAAGAATACAGATAATATGAACGAACCTAAGCTGCATATAATACTCATCGGAAATACATTCAAATATGAGACGGAGGCTACCGTCAAGCTCTTTTTCAATGCTCAGCACTTCATTTTCTCCGACACCAAGGAGGACGCGGAGGGCGAATACATCATCGCAGGGCTTGACGGTCTGCGTATCTATACGGAGATAAAGCTCGACGGACATGATGTTTACAGCAGCGAGAAGACGCTCCCCTCCGCAGACGAAAAGACCGCAGAGCATGAGCTGTGCCGCCTTGTCTATCACGGGCTCGGCTCACTGCTCGGGAAAAGCTCGCCTTGGGGACTCATGACGGGTATCCGTCCCGTGAAAAAGGTCGTGGAGCTGATACGTGAGGGAAAGAGCCGTAAGGAGATAGACTCGATACTCACGAAAAAATACGAGATAGCTCCCGACAAGCTCGACCTTGCATATCTCACGGCTGAAAATCAGCTCCCCATTCTCGACAGGATAGACAGCAGTGCGGTGAGCCTGTATGTCTCGATACCCTTCTGCCCGACAAGGTGCAGCTATTGCTCATTTGTCTCGCACTCAATGGACTCCGCCGTGAAGCTCATTCCCGAATATGTGGAAATGCTCTGCCGTGAGCTTGAGATGATCGGTGCTCTTGTGCGTGAGACTGACACAAAGATAGACACCATCTACTTCGGCGGAGGTACTCCAACCTCACTTTCCGCCGCAGACCTGAAAACGATAATGGGATCTGTTGCGGCAAATTTCGACATTGACAAGGTGCGCGAATACAGCGTAGAGGCAGGACGTCCCGATACCATAACCGAGGAAAAGCTCCGCGTGATACACTCGCTCGGAGCCAAGAGAATATCTGTAAATCCACAGACGCTCAACGATGATGTGCTGAAGGTCATAGGACGCAGACACTCGGGCGAGGACGCTGTTCGTGCCTTTGAGCTTGCACGCAAGGTCGGCTTTGAAAACATCAACACCGACCTCATTGCAGGACTGCCTACGGAGTCCGCAGAGAGCTTTGCACATACCCTCGACAAAATGATAGAGCTGTCGCCCGAGAGCATAACCGTGCATACGCTCACGCTGAAGCGCTCCGCAGACCTCTTCCGTACAGGCACGGAAAAATCGCCCGTATCGGAAATGGTCGAATACAGCATAGAGCGCCTTATCGGGAGCGGCTATCTCCCCTATTATATGTACAGGCAGAAGAATACTCTCGACAATCTTGAAAACGTCGGCTACGCGAAAAAGGGCTTTGAGAGCTATTACAACATCTTCATAATGGACGAGACACAGACTATCCTCGGGGCAGGCTGTGCGGCTTCGACAAAGCTCGTCTATCCCGACGGAAAAATAAAGCGCATACACAATTACAAGTTCCCGTATGAGTACATACGCCGATTTGATCAGCTAATGGAGAAAAAGGAGGAGGTCAGCGAATGCCTGAAAAGAATCAAGTCTGCCGCGCAGAGATAACCGATATTTCCTCCGACGGAAACGGAGTCTGCCGCATTGACGAAATGGCTGTATTCGTGCCTATGACCGCTGTGGGCGATGTTATCGACGTGAAGATAGTCAAGGTGCAGAAGAGCTTTGCTTTCGGAATTATCGACAGTATCATCACTCCCTCTCCCGACCGTATCACAGACAGCTGTCCTGTATATAAGACCTGCGGCGGCTGTCAGCTCAGACATATAAGCTATGAGGCGGAGTGCAGGATGAAGCAGTCCGTCGTTGAAAATTCGTTCCGCCGCATAGGCGGCATAGAGGCGGAATATGACAGCTTCATCGCCGCGGACACCTGCTCCCGTTACCGCAACAAAGCACAGTTCCCCGTGGCAAATGTCGGCGGCAGAGCCGTGTGCGGATTCTTTGCGCCGAGAAGTCACAGGCTCATTCCCGTGACAGACTGCGGATTACAGCCCGAGGTCTTTACGGAAATACTTAAAGTCTGCATGGAGTACATAAACAAAAAGCACATCTCCGCATATTCCGAGGAGTCGCACTCTGGCATCATCAGGCACATCTACCTTCGCCGAGGTGCACATTCTGGCGAGATAATGGTCTGTATCGTGGTGCGAAAGGAAATCAGCAGACAGCTTGCTCCGCTGTGCCGCATACTTGAGGAGCGCTTCCCGAGTATAAGGAGCATTGTCATGAACATCAATCCCGAGAGGACGAATGTGATACTCGGGAGCCGCTGTGTCACGCTAAGCGGAAGCGACGTGATAACCGACGTGATGTGCGGAAATACTGTGGAAATTTCGCCGCTGTCGTTTTATCAGGTCAACACCGTGCAGGCGGAGAGACTGTATGCGAAGGCTCTTGAATATGCCGCTCCGAAGGACACCGACATCATTGCCGACCTCTACTGCGGCGCAGGCACGATAGGTCTTTCAATGGCTGAAAAATGCGGAAAGATCGTGGGAGTTGAGATAGTCCCCGAGGCTGTTGAGAATGCAAAGAGGAACGCAAAGCTCAACGGGATCCACAATGCAGAATTCTACTGCGGCGACGTAGGTAAGGTCTTTGCGGAGCTCAGGGAAAAGGGCTGCTGTCCCGACATTATAGTCGTTGACCCGCCGCGCAAGGGCTGCTCCGAGGAGACTCTTGCGGTCATCGCGGACGCTGCTCCCGAAAAGATAGTCATGATCTCGTGCAATCCCTCGACTGCCGCTCGTGACGCAGCATGGCTATCGCAGAACAACTACTCCGCTGTAAAAATTTGCGGCGCAGACCTCTTTCCGAGGACTCGGCACGTTGAGTGTATAGTGTGTATACAAAAAACCGAAAAGAAAGAAGGCTCGAAATCCTAAAGTCACAGGTGCCATATTCTTATATGAACTACAGACCGAAAGGACGGCAATCCTATTACGAAAAAGAAGTATTAAATGGATATATAGATGCTTTTATCAATCTGAATCGTATACCCATTTTACTTGGAGGGAAATTATTATAATATCATATCATTTATCTGAGGCTGACCCAAAATCAGCCTCCATTTTTTATGAAGGGAGTTTTTTCTATGAAAAAGCTAAGTTTATTTCAAAAGTTTGATTTTTCTGCATGGCAGACAGGAAAGTCATTCATGGTACAATCTGCCAAATTCAATGCTAAGAAAGGCTGTGTCACTCTTGATGTTGTAATTGTCGAGGATAAGACCAATTATGGTGACTCGACAATAAGCAACATTTTTGAGAAATTCAAAAAAAAGCAGTTTTGGTAGCAGATCCGGTTGTAAAAATTCGGATTTCCCCTATTATATATCAACCAACAGTTCAAAAACCTCTCCATTTTACAGGGCAAAATGATGATTTCAGGAAAAATTCAAAAAATGTGTTGCAATTGGAATCAGTTATATGGTAAAATATGTACAAGGGGGGGTGGATAACTTGATAGACATTCTTATAGTTGAGGACGACAAGGAGCTTGCCGACCTACTCACCGACTTTCTGCGTGCAGAGGATTACACTGTAACGGTCACGGAAAGTGGTGAACGTGCTGTGGAGCTCTATGAAAAATACGGAGCAAGGCTCGTAGTGCTCGACATCAATCTTCCTGATGTGAGCGGATTTGCTGTCTGCTCGAAGCTGCGCGAAAATGCCGATACTCCGATACTCATAGTCAGTGCAAGGACTGACAAGGAGGATAAGCTCTCGGGGCTCGATCTCGGAGCTGACGACTACATAGAAAAGCCGTATGACATAGACATTCTAATTGCGAAGATAAAGGGCATCTTCAAGCGCAGGTACAGCCGCGAGACTCTTTCGGCAAGCGGAATCACGCTCGACCTTGTAAACCGCACGGCAGAGATAGACGGGAAGCCTGCCGAGCTTCCGTCAAAGGAATTTGACCTGCTCGCACTGCTAATCGAAAATCAGGGCAAGGCGCTCAAAAAGGAATACCTTTTCAACACGGTCTGGGGCAGCGACAGCGATTCGGAGCTGCAAACGCTGCACGTCCACATAAACCGCCTGCGTCAGAAGCTCGGTGACGACCCCAAAAATGCAAAGCGTCTGCTGACCGTATGGGGAGTGGGGTATAAGTTCGTATGAAGACCTTCAACAGAATGTGCATTGCTGTCATAGCGGTGTTCCTTGTACTTGCGGCAGCGCTGAATCTGCTGCTCATCGGCAAAAAGTCCGACACCGACGGGATATACCGTGTTGAAGCAGATCGTCTCGGGGACGAAATTGCCCGAACAGGCAGCTGGGATCTCTCGAAGTATCCTCACCTCACCGCAGTTCACACGGGCGGCGATATATATAAAAGCGAAGAGCAGTATCTCATTCTCGACATAAACGGTACGCTCTACCGCGTTGAATACATAACCGGGCGCGGACATACCAATATGATACTCGCAAACTGCATTTTGGGGACAATGTTCCTGCTCATTATCGGTCTGCTGGTGTATATAAGGCGGCATATCATCACTCCTTTCGGTCGGCTGAAAAACATCCCGAGGGAGCTTGCAAAGGGAAATCTCTCCGTGCCGATACCCGAGGAGAAAAGCCGAATATTCGGAAAGTTTACGTGGGGAGTAAATCTCCTGCGCGAAAAGATAGAGGGCGACAGGCAAAAGGAGCTGTCAATGCAGAGGGATAAAAAGCTGCTCCTGCTCTCGCTCTCGCACGACATCAAGACTCCGCTCTCTGCCATAAAGCTCAACGCAAAAGCGCTCGAGCGAGGTCTATACAAGGACGAGGAGAAACGCCGCTCGGCAGCCGAGAGCATCAACAAGCGTGCTGACGAGATAGAGAGCTTCGTGAGCGAGATAACAAAGGCAGCAAGCGAGGACTTCATGAGCTTTGAGGTGCACGAGGGAGAGGTATTCCTGAATGCTGTCCTCGAAAAGATATATGCGCGATATGCTCATCAGCTCGCAGCGTCAGGCACGGAATTAGTTATAGCAGAGCACTACGACTGCATTCTCTCGTGTGACCCCGACAGGCTCGGTGAATGCCTGCAAAATCTCATTGAAAATGCGATAAAATACGGCGACGGCAGGCGCATAGAGCTGAGCTTCGACAAAATGGACAGCTGCGAGCTCATCACTGTCACGAATACAGGCTGCACTCTTGAGGAAAAGGAGCTCCCTCAGATATTCAGCAGCTTCCACCGCGGCAGCAATGCCGAGAATATACAGGGCAACGGTCTCGGACTTTTCATATGCAAAAGGCTGATGTCACTGATGAACGGCGAGGTCTATGCCGAGATAAAGGACGGCTGCTTCTGTGTGACTCTTGTTGCAAGACTGGCATGACCGTTTTCAGAAGGAGGTCTTATGGGAAAAATACAGATATTCTATGATGTGATGTTCGTAATATCAATGCTGCTGACGCTTCTCTATGCAAAGCTGTGGCATAAGCATTTCAGCATAAATCTGTCGCTCACCTTTATTTTCATAGCCATTGCAAACCTCGGCTATGTGCTGATCACGCAGGCTTCGGGCTACAGCGACGCTATAATGGCTCAGAAAATAGTATACATCGGCGGCTGCTTCCTCATGCTCTTCACGATGCTGAATATATTCGACATTTGTAAGATAAACCTGCCGAAATGGTCGAAATTCGCGTTTATATTCATATATATGGCGATATATTTCAGTGTGCTCACCATCGGAAGCAGCGGCATATTCTACAAGTCGGTTGATATTGACAGCTCGGGTGAAACGCTGAAGATAATCAAGGAATACGGCTTCATGCACACCTTCTTCTATATCATAACGGGCATAAACTTCATCCTGAGCTTCGGAGCTATCATATACAGCCTCAAAATGAAGAAGGAGTTTTCAAAAAAGATAGTATGGCTGCTGTTTATACCCGAGGCAGTGTCGTTTTTCAGCTTCTTTGGCGGAAGGCTCATAACAAGCGACTTTGATATCCTCCCCGCTTCGTATGTGTTTGCCCAGATAATGTACCTGCTGATAGCGCATAAAATGTGCCTTTATGACGTTACCGAAACAGCCGTTGACTCCCTCGCAGAGACAGGAGCAACAGGCTTCGTGTCCTTCGATAAGGAGCTGCGCTATCTCGGAAGCAATCAGACCGCAAAGGACACCTTCCCCGAGATAAGCAGCTTTGTCGTTGACAAGACTCTGCCGAAGGGAGCAAAGTACTCAGCGGAGATACTCTCGTGGATAAAAGGCTTCATTGCCGATAACAACAACGACAAATACTATTTCAGCAGCAATGACAGGATATACCTCATTGACGTGAACTACCTCTTCGATGAGTCAAAGAAATGCGGCTATCAGCTTGTGATAACCGACGATACCGTCAATCAGCAGAATATTCAGCTCATGAAAAACTACAACACTCAGCTCGAGCAGGAAGTTAGTGAAAAGACTGCCGACATCATCAAGATGCACAATAACCTCATAAGGAGCATGGCGATGATGGTCGAAAGCCGCGACAACTCCACAGGCGGTCACATCATCAGGACGAGCGATGTTGTAGAGATACTCATGGACTATATCATGCAGGACGAGGACTTCACCTCGGAATTCAACATCACGAGCACCTTCCGCCGCAACATCATCAAGGCTGCTCCGCTCCATGATATCGGCAAGATTGCAGTCGATGACGCGGTGCTCAAAAAACCGGGAAGGTTCACCGACGAGGAATACGAAAAGATGAAGCGCCACGCTCCCGAGGGTGCGAGAGTCCTGCACAATATACTGAAAAACACCGACGACGAGGACTTCAAGCGTCTTGCCGAAAACGTGGCTCGCTATCACCATGAGCGCATGGACGGCTCGGGCTATCCCGACCACCTCTCAGGTGAGGACATACCGATAGAATCGCGTATCATGGCAATTGCCGATGTCTACGACGCACTTGTCAGCAAACGTGTCTACAAGGACAGCATGAGCTTTGAAAAGGCAAACGGCATCATGCTTGAAAGCTTCGGAAAGCACTTCGACAGACGCCTTGAAAAGTTCTATCTCTCGGCAAGGGAAAAGATAGAGGAATACTACGTGACAGAGCAGTCATAAGGGGGAGCTGCCGCCGACTGTCATACGGTACGGTCACACAGCTCTGACGAATATAATATCACAAAACAAAAAGGAGTTTTTAAAATGAAGCAGCTTAAAGTAGTTACCGACAGATGTCCGCAGAATCACCCGTGCCCGTCAGTGAGGGTCTGTCCCGTAGGAGCACTGACACAGAGCGGCTTCTCCGCCCCGAAGGTGAACGAGGAAAAATGTATACGCTGCGGAAAGTGCAGCAATTTCTGTCCCAAGAAAGCACTTGTCCTCGAATAAGCACGTCAGATATCTGACAAAAATGTAAAATATCCGATATAAATTCCGCGTGTTTCGCGGTACAATACAGGAGTAAACTATGAGCCTGATAAAAGCTATCCACCACGTCGCTATACGCTGCTGCGGTATCGACAGCTACATCAAAGCCGTCAGCTTCTACACAGATGTTCTCGGAATGAGCGTCATTCGCAGCTGGGGAAGCGCTGAGAGCTCCGCCTGCATGGTCGGCAGCGGCAGCTGTATACTCGAGCTGTATGCAAGCGGCACAAAGCCTATTGAGCGCAACCGACTGATACACATTGCATTTGAGACGGACGACGTTGACGAGTGTATCCGCAGAGTAAAAGCCGCAGGCTGTGATGTCCTGCACGAGCCGAATGACCGCGATATACCGTCAAAACCGCCGCTCCCGATAAGAATGGCTTTCTGCTATGGTCCGAACGGTGAGGAGATAGAGTTTTTCAGTCTCAGATAAAACAGACGGGTATTCAAGCTTTATGTGGTCTTTGCCATAAGCGGCGTTCGCATTTGCCTATTATACCATAAACCCTCGACCCGTCAAGACTATACAAAGCGCAGCCGTTGGCTGC
>ONNL01000110.1 GCA_900319195.1 uncultured Ruminococcus sp.
GCGTGCTTTCGCACTACAAGAGGGATTGACGCAGCATATGCTGTGCATAGCTGCTTTTTCTCAGAAGAGGTTTTTAGAGATGCCCTTTATACCGCCTGAGCGGATAATGGTCGGGGACTTATCTTTTCAGCAGCTTTTTCGCCGTCATGAGCAGAGCTTGTCCGTTTATAACGAGTATCACCGCCGTGAAGAGTATTATCCACAGCATACGGAGCGGTGCACTGAAAATTATGATACAGCACATTGCTATGATAACAGCCGTATTTATCATTGTTTTTACGGCATTGAAGCGGAACGGCACATAATAACGTGCATCGCATATCCTTATCCAGAAGCATATAAAGTAGCTGAGGAAGGTAGCAAGGGCTGCTCCCTGTATACCAAGCTCGGGAATGAGGAAATAGTTCATGACGAGGTTTACGGAGCAGGCTGCGAATGCCGTCCAGCCTGAGTTTTTCGTGTGCTTTGTCGCGGAGTAGATACTGCCGAGGAACTGGTCAAGGCTCATGAAGATAACAGAAGCGGTCAGCAGCGGAGTGTAGATGTAGACCGTGCTGTATTCCGAGTAGTTTGACGAGGTGACGAGCAGCGAGGTGACAGGCTGTATTATGAGGAGCAGACCTGCGGAGGCTATGAACAGCACAGCCTCATATGCCGAGTATACGCGTTCGTAGAAGCGGTTTCTGTCCGCGGAATCGTTCTCAGTTATCGCTGACATATTCCATGCCTGAAAGAAAACGGTCGAAACGACGGAAATAAGGTTCGGGATACGGTTAGCGTAGTCGTAGATACCTGCGGCAGCCTTGCCGAGTACAGCGTGGTCGCTGTGCATTTTGCTTATGAAGATACGGTCGGAGAGGCTGGTGATAGTCCACATTACTATCGTGGGTATCAGCGGAGCGGCAAATCTCATCATCTCGCCTGCAAGGGACTTGCTGAAATACCTTGTTGACGCGAATTTGTTAAGGTCAGCCACAACGAACAGGAATATCGCTGAGCCGAGGTCGGAGCAGATAACCGCCAGCATGAAGCCCTTTACGCCCCAGTGCAGTACCGAGATGAATATGATGTTGAAGATGAACAGCGTGAGAGTCGCAAGTATTCCGTCAAGCGAGAACAGCTTTACCATATCTCGTGCGCGGATAAACTGCTGGCACAGCATTCTGAGCGAGGAGGCGGTTATGTAGACTATCAGCAGTCCCGTATAGCCGTCTATGAAATCGAGGAAGGATATGTGCCTGAGCAGAGGTACAGCCGCCGTCATGAGCACCATTCCCGTAAGAGTTATGGCTGCGGAGGTGGTGAATACCTCGTGCTTGTCGTATTTTTTCTCAAGCCCGAAGCGGATGAGGTACTCCTGAAGTGCAAATGTGAAGATAGGCTGCAAAAACAGCGCTATCGTTTCGAGCATACCCTTTACACCCGAGTCAGAAGGGCTGATATTCGCGGAATAGAGCCTTGAAAGGAAGATCACAAGTATTTTTGAGCCGAATACACCGATACCGAATACGACAGTGTTCAGGGCGAGCTTTTTATATTTATTCATGATACACGCTCCGTATACATATTTACTCTATTATAGTATAACACAAAATCCTGCAAATGTCATCACAAAATTTGCTGATTTGGGTCACTCGCACGGCAAAAATTGTAAATGTATTTTGTTGAAATTCAACAAAAAGTTCCTGACGAAAATCCGATTAAGTCCCTAAAAATAGATTATTGTTGATGATTCGATAAAATTTGCACTTTTTCACTTTATTTTCTGCGGCAAATGTAGTATAATAATTCTATATATTTTATCATGGAGTCCTGTCGCTTCGGACGGGATAAGGCTCATTTTTCGGAATGGCTGCGATCATATTGAGGTGTAAAATGGCAGAAAAATATTCACTCGGAATAGATGTCGGCTCAACAACGGTAAAGACCGTTATCACCGACACAGAGGGAAATATCTTATATTCAAAATATCAGCGTCATATGTCAAGGGTGAAGGAGGTGGTGACGGACCAGCTCAAGCTTATCCGCTCAGACTACCCCGACAGCAGCTTTACTGTCGCTATAACAGGCTCGGCAGGTCTCGGACTTGCAAACTCGGCAGGTATCTCCTTTGTGCAGGAGGTCCATGCGGCATTTCTTGCTGTAAAGAAGAAGCAGCCCGACGCTGACGTAGTTATCGAGCTCGGCGGCGAGGACGCAAAGATAATCTTCCTTACGGGCGGCGTTGAGCAGCGAATGAACGGCTCCTGTGCAGGCGGTACGGGCGCATTCATCGACCAGATGGCTACTCTTCTCGGAATTTCCGCGGACGAGCTTGACAGGCTCTCGCTCCGTGCAGAGAAGAAATACCCGATAGCTTCACGCTGCGGAGTATTCGCAAAATCAGATATACAGCCGCTTCTCAATCAGGGAGCAAGGCACGAGGACGTTGCCGCAAGTATCTTTCAGGCTGTTGTTGACCAGACCGTATCGGGACTCGCTCAGGGACGCTCTATCGAGGGAAAGGTGCTCTTTCTCGGTGGACCTCTGCACTTCCTCAGCGGACTTAAAAAGGCATTCGTGGATACTCTCGGACTTGACTCCGAGCACGCGGTATTTCCCGAGGAAGCGCCTGTTTTCGTGGCATACGGAAGTGCGCTCTACGCTCAGACGGCATCTGAGCCCTGCGGAATAGACGAGCTTATCGGCAAGATAGCAAGTGCAAAGGCTGCGGACAATATCGTAACAGGCGAGCCGCTTTTTGCCTCACAGACGGAGTACGACGAGTTCATCGACCGCCACATGAAGTTCGACCTCGGCTATGCAGACCTCCGCAGGTATGAGGGCGACGCATACCTCGGTATCGACGCAGGCTCGACCACTACAAAGCTCGTGCTCATTACAGATGACGGAAGGATACTCTATAACTACTACGCTTCAAATCAGGGACAGCCGCTCGACAAGGTAGTTGAGCAGCTCAGGAAGATATATGCCGAAATGAACCCGAAGATAAACATCAAGGGCTCGGCTGTCACGGGTTACGGCGAGGATCTCATAAAGGCAGGACTTTCGATAGATTTCGGTATCGTTGAGACTGTCGCACACTTCAAGGCGGCTTCATATTTCTGCCCCGACGTTGATTTCATCATTGACATCGGCGGACAGGACATCAAGTGCTTTAAGATAAAGAATCACACGATAGACAGCATTATGCTCAACGAAGCCTGTTCATCGGGCTGCGGCTCGTTCATACAGACGTTTGCGATGGCTCTCGGATATGATATTGCGGAGTTCTCTCAGCTCGGACTTTTCGCTCAGCACCCTGTTGACCTCGGCTCGCGCTGCACGGTTTTCATGAACAGCTCAGTAAAGCAGGCTCAGAAGGACGGCGCTACCGTTGAGGACATCTCCGCAGGTCTTTCGTCGTCGATAATCAAGAACGCCATTTACAAGGTTATACGTGCAAAATCGCCCGACGAGCTCGGAAAGAATATCGTCGTACAGGGCGGCACCTTCCTCAATGACGCGGTGCTGCGCTCGTTTGAAAAGGAGCTCGGACGCAATGTTATCCGTCCTGCTATCTCGGGACTTATGGGAGCATTCGGCTGTGCGCTCTATGCAAAGGAGCATTGCAGCGCGGAGACCTCGTCCCTCATTTCAAGTGATGAGCTTGAAGGCTTCTCATATACATCACGCTCGGCAAACTGCGGCGGCTGTACCGCAAACTGTCAGCTCAACATAATCAACTTCGGCAAGGGACGTAACTTCATCTCGGGCAACCGCTGCGACAAGGGCGCTGGAAAAGCAGGCAAGAATAAGGTGCCTAACCTCTATGAATACAAGTATAACAGCATAGTTTCACTTGTGAATAAGGGACAGCCGAAGCACCCTCGCGCAAAGGTAGGACTTCCGCTCGCGCTCAGCTACTATGAGCAGATGCCATTCTGGTACACTCTTTTCACGGAGCTTGGCTTTGAGGTCGTTTTCTCCGACGAGAGCTCGCGTCAGATGTACTACCTCGGACAACATACTATCCCCTCGGATACCGTCTGCTATCCTGCAAAGCTCACTCACGGACATATCGAAAATCTGCTCGACAAGGGCGTGGACTTCATTTTCTACCCCTGCATGAGCTATAATCTCGACGAGGGCGACAGCGACAACCACTTCAACTGCCCTGTTGTTGCATATTATCCCGAGCTTCTGCTTGCAAACAACCCGAGGCTCAATGATGAGAATTTCGTTCACCCGTATCTTGACCTCAACATCAGAAAGAATGTGCTGAAGGTGCTGAAAAAGTCGCTTGCAAGGTTCAATGTCGGCGGAATGATAGCGAGTGCTGTTGACAAGGCTTACAAGGCACTTGAGACCTATCACCTCAACGTCGCTGCGAAGGCAAGGGAGATAATCGAGCAGGCTCGCGCTGAAAAGCGCCATATAATCGTGCTTTCGGGTCGTCCCTACCATATTGACAAGGAGATAAACCACGGTATCCACAAGCTGATAACAAGTCTCGGAATGGCTGTTGTCACCGAGGACAGCGTCGCACATCTTGCACGTACTCCTCACCTCAATGTCCTCAATCAGTGGACATATCACTCGAGACTATACCGTGCGGCTGAATACGTTACAACTCAGCCCGATATGCAGCTCATACAGCTCGTTTCATTCGGCTGCGGAATCGACGCGGTGACAAGTGATGAGGTGCGCTCGATACTTGAAAGCAAGGGAAAGCTGTACACTCAGCTCAAAATAGATGAGATAAACAATCTCGGCGCTGCAAGGATAAGACTGCGAAGCCTTGTTGCCGCAATTGAAAAGAGGTAAAAAATGTCGGATCACGTTAAATTTACCGAGGACATGATAAAGACACATACTATCCTCGTCCCCGATATGCTGCCCATTCATTTCAAGCTGATAATCGGCATTTTTGAGGCGAAGGGCTATAAAATGGAACTGCTCACAAACAGGTCGAGGGCGGTAGTCGATGAGGGACTGAAAAACGTTCACAACGATGCCTGCTATCCTGCACTGCTTGTAATAGGACAGTTCATGGACGCGCTCAAAAGCGGAAAATATGACCTTGACAAGACCGCTCTGCTGATAACACAGACGGGTGGCGGCTGTCGTGCGTCTAACTATATCCACCTGCTGAGAAAGGCTGTTGAGAAGAATTATCCGCAGATACCCGTTGTCTCGCTCAATTTCAGCGGACTTGAAAAGGACAGCGCTTTCAGGATCTCGGCAGGAATGTTCCTGAAAATGCTCTATGCGGTGCTCTACGGTGACCTGCTTATGAGTTGCTATAACAAGTGCCGTTCATATGAGGTTAACAAGGGCGACTCAAAAAAAGTGCTTGATAAGCTGCAGGACAGGCTCGGGAATATCTTCCGTACGGGAAGCAATGAATATATGAAAACAAAGAAGCTCTACCGCGAGATACTCGATGAATTTGCGGCTATAAAGCAGAGCGGCGAGAAGAAGGTAAGAGTCGGCATAGTGGGCGAGATATACGTAAAATATTCACCGCTTGCAAACAACGACCTCGAAAACTTCCTCATCTCAGAGGGCTGTGAGCCTGTTGTGCCGTCACTGCTCGAGTTTGTAATGTACTGCGCGGCAGGGACCTTCAACGACGCGAGGATATACAACCATGTCACCAAAGAATCAATTTTCAACAAGATAGGCTACGACCTTATTTACAGCAAGCAGAAGGAGCTCATAAAGGTGATGAAGGAGCAGGGCAGCTTTGAGCCGCTCCACGATTTCGAGTACCTGCGCTCGCTTGCGGACAAATACATCAATCAGGGCGTGGTAATGGGCGAGGGTTGGCTGATACCTGCTGAAATGGCGGCACTTGCAAAGTCCGGAGTCAAGAACATAATCTGCACTCAGCCGTTTGGCTGTCTGCCGAATCATATCGTTGCAAAGGGTATGTCGAGAGCTATCAAGAACGACAATCCCGACGCGAATATAGTCGCTATCGACTATGACCCGGGCGCAACCCGTGTCAATCAGGAAAACCGAATCAAGCTCATGCTTGCCAATGCAAAGCTATGATAAAGACGAGAAACGGCGATATTATCGTCACAAACGAAGGACAGAACAAGCTGCTTGAAAAGCTCTATGGCTCCGTCGGTGGACGCTGTGCGCTGAAGCTGCTTACCGCTCCGAAGGTGTCGGAGCTTGCCGGAAAATTCATGGACTCGGGACTGTCAAAGCCCTTCATACAGCCGTTTATCAAAAGGAGCGGTATTGATGTCAGCGAGTATAATATGTACGATTTCCGCTCGTATAACGACTTCTTCACGCGGACGGTCAGGGCGGACAGGCGACCGATAGATACTGAGCCTACGCACTTTATAAGTCCGTGCGATTCTAAGCTCACGGTGCACAGAATTTCGGAGAGCAGCGTTTTCTGCATTAAGAATTCGCTTTACCGTGTCAGTGACCTGCTGAGGAATAAGTCTCTTGCGGACAAATACCGTGGCGGGCTCTGTATGATATTCAGGCTCGAGGTCAACGATTATCACCGCTACTGCTACATAGACAGCGGCGTAAAATCGAGGAATTATCGCATAGATGGCGAGCTCCATACGGTGAACCCAATCGCCCTCGGTCACTACAACATCTACAAGCGGAATTCGCGCGAGTGGACTGTTCTGCGGACGGAGAATTTCGGTGATGTGACGCAGATAGAGGTCGGAGCAATGTTTGTCGGCAGGATAGTCAACCACCATGAAAAGTCCCGTATCAGACGCGGAGAAGAAAAGGGGTTTTTTGAATTCGGCGGCTCGACGATAGTTCTCCTCACCGAAAGGGACAGAGTTGAGATAGACCCGGATATTATGCAAAATTCCGCCGACGGCTTCGAGACAGTCGTGAAGTGCGGCGAAAAAATAGGCATTAAAAAAGCTGAGTGATCTCTGCGTGCTATCCTTAACGGAACTTTATTAAATTCATATGTAACCCGAGGGCATAATGTCCTCGGGTTTCTTCATTTTAGCAAGC
>ONNL01000163.1 GCA_900319195.1 uncultured Ruminococcus sp.
GGAATCAGCTGCGACCTCTGCTGTACCTCTGCCTGTGAAGTCACCAACACCAGACTCGAAGTTCTCTGTGAGATAGTCGCCGTTTTCGTTAGCCGTCGGAGGCTCGGTAGGTGCCTCAGTCGGAATATCTCCGCCTGCTGTGATGACGTTCTTCTTGACATTTGCCTTACCGTCGCTCTCCCAGCCTTCTACGTTGAATGCTACCTCGTAGAGACCGCCCATCTTCAAGCCTACCTTCTCCCAAGCCTCGAAGTGCTTGTAGATGCTTATAGTACCCTTGCTTCTGGTATCGTGACGAACGCTGAAATACTGTGTGAAGTGCTTATTTCCTTCAATTGTGTATGAATCTCTCTCATCTGTAAAGATATCGTAGAGACTTCCGTCGATAGTTACCTGTGCAAGCGGAGCACCGTTTGCTTTCGGTACCCAGTTTTTCCAGTCCTCGATGATGTAATACTCAACGAGCGGATTCTGTGTCCAGCCATAGATGCAGATACGTGAGTTGCCCGAGTTGCCCGGCTGCCAGTCGCAATCGAAATCGCAGGTGAAGTTACCGTAATCCTGCCAGTGCTTAGAATTATTGAGTCCGAAGCTGAGACCGCGGCGAGCGAGAAAATTGCCCCTTGAGCCGTCAGGTCCGCACTGCCACTGTGTTGAGAACGAACCACCGGAGCCGAGTGTCATCGAGGAGGTATTCGGTGTATCCTCCTGCCAGATCTCATAGCTGTAGCCGTCGCAGACATCCTTATACTGTCCGCTCCCGTAAAGAGTGAGTGTTTCACCAACGCTTGCTGCTCCGTTTGCCTTCATAAGAGTGCCAACGTGTACAGCCGATATGCACATAAGAGTTGCAACCGCGCCGCTTACGAAACGTTTGATCCCCGTTAGATTCATGCGTACATTCCTCCCAAAATAATAAATATAACGATATCACCGAACGTTCATCAATATCGTTCGGACTTTAAATATATTTTATTGCATTTTTGTGAACTTTTCAAGTCATTTTTTGCTGACAATTATTTTTCATGTCAATTTTTGCTTTTTGTTCACAATTAACTATTAACGGTATTTCCGATTTTGTACAATTATTTTTCGTTAAATTCAGACTATATTGCTTTTTAGTATCAGATTGCGGTTATCATCTTGAAACCATTGTCGCTCAGGGATATTATATAAAAAGAGAGGCACTTAAAAGTGCCTCTCTTTGCTGTGTTTTTTTGAAACGGCTCTTCCTGTTATACGATAGAATTCGTATGCGGAACAGCAGTATGCTCAGCGTAAGCCTCGTTCTTAACGACCTCGACCTTTCTGTAGCTGTCCATACCGGTACCGGCAGGAATGAGCTTACCGATAATAACGTTCTCCTTTGTACCGAGGAGCTTATCGGTCTTTCCTCTGATAGCTGCGTCTGTGAGTGCACGGGTAGTCTCCTGGAAGGAAGCTGCCGACATGAAGCTGTCAGAGTTAGAAGCAGCCTTTGTGATACCCTGGAGTATCTGGCTCGTTGTAACAGGCTGGAGGTCATACTCACCGGCATCAATACGAGACTGGATGCCCTCATTGATCTCGTTGATCTCCTTGCTGTCAACAAGAGTTCCCGGAATGAGATAGCTGCTGCCCGATTCCTCGACCTTGACCTTGCGGAGCATCTGACGAACAATGACCTCAATGTGCTTATCGTTGATATCAACACCCTGTAAGCGATAAACCTTCTGAACTTCATTGATGATGTAGTTCTGAACGTCCTTTACGCCGAGTATCGCAAGAATATCAGCAGGATAGATATTACCCTCGGTAAGTCTTGCGCCCTTCTCTATCTTCTCGCCCTCCTGAACACGTATCTTCAGGTTGTAGGGGATCATATAGGTCTTAGCGTCGCCTGTTTCGTCATTTGTAACGATGATGTTTCTTGTGGTCTTTATCTCTTCGATGTGAACAGTACCCGAAATATTTGAAAGGATAGCTGCACCCTTGGGGCGTCTGCTTTCGAAGAGCTCTTCAACTCGCGGAAGACCCTGTGTGATATCCTCTGCGTCTCCACCGGCTACACCACCTGTGTGGAAGGTTCTCATTGTAAGCTGTGTACCGGGCTCACCGATAGACTGTGCGGCGATGATTCCGACTGCCTCACCGACCTCAACAATATTGTTGTTTGCAAGGTTAGCACCATAGCACTTAGCACATACACCTGTTCTTGATTTGCAGGTGAGGATAGAACGTATCTTTATCTTCTCTACGCCTGCGTCGCATATCTTCTTAGCGTCCGCATCGTTGATGAGCTTGTTGTGCGACATGATGAGCTCACCTGATTCATCGCGGAGATCCTCAGCAAGATAACGACCAACAAGTCTCTCTGCGAACGGCTCGATAATTTCGTTTCCGTTTCTGATCTCGTAAACCTCGATACCGTCTGTTGTGCCGCAGTCCTCCTCACGAATGATAACGTCCTGCGAAACATCAACAAGTCTACGGGTAAGGTAACCCGAGTCAGCGGTACGGAGCGCGGTATCAGCAAGTCCCTTACGAGCGCCTCGTGCGGAGATGAAGTATTCCTGAATATTAAGTCCCTCACGGTAGTTGGAACGAATAGGAATTTCGATGACAGTACCCGAAGTATTTGCGATAAGTCCACGCATTCCTGCGAGCTGACGGATCTGCGAGATAGAGCCTCGAGCTCCCGAGTCAGCCATCATCCAGATAGGATTGTATCTGTCGAAGTTGGACTTCAGTGCCTGTGTAACTCTTTCAGTCGTACCATTCCACAGGCTGATGACCTTCTTGGTCTTTTCCTGCTTGGAGATATAACCGTATTCGTAATCCTCTGTTATCTGCTCGACTTCCTTATCAGCCTCAGCGAGAATATCCTTCTTCTGCGGAGGTATGGTAGCGTCGCAGACTGCAACAGTGAGTCCCGATTTTGTAGAGTATTTGTATCCGAGAGCCTTGATTCTGTCGAGCACCTCGGAGGTAGTTGTTGTGCCGTGTATCTTTATGCAGCGCTCGATGATATCCGAGAGCTTCTTCTTACCAACGAGGAATGCGATTTCAAGGTCGAACTGCTTATCCGAGTTGGTTCTGTCAACATAGCCGAGATTCTGAGGGATATTCTCGTTGAAGATAAGTCTGCCGACAGTTGCGTCGATTATCTTTGATACCTTCTTATCACCGATATCCTTTGTTATCTTGACCTTTATAGCCGAGTGGAGAGTTACGTCGTGCTCGTTGTAAGCCATGAGTGCCTCATTGACATCACGGAATACCTTGCCCTCACCGGGCTCGCCAGCCTTCTCCATTGTCAGATAGTATGAACCAAGTACCATATCCTGTGAAGGAACAGCAACAGGCTTACCGTCTGAAGGCTTGAGGAGGTTGTTAGCTGCGAGCATGAGGAAGCGTGCCTCTGCCTGAGCCTCTGCCGAAAGCGGAAGATGTACAGCCATCTGGTCGCCGTCGAAGTCAGCGTTGAACGCCGAGCATACGAGCGGATGGAGCTTGATAGCTCTGCCCTCTACGAGTATAGGCTCAAATGCCTGAATACCGAGACGGTGAAGTGTAGGCGCACGGTTGAGCATTACGGGGTGATTCTTGATAACGTCCTCGAGTGCGTCCCAGACCTTGTTGTCTGCACGGTCGATGAGCTTTCTTGCGCTCTTTATATTTGCGATAGCCTTCTTGTCAACAAGTCTCTTGAGTACGAAGGGCTTGAAAAGCTCGAGTGCCATTTCCTTCGGGAGACCGCACTGGTACATCTTGAGCTCAGGACCTACGACGATAACCGAACGTCCGGAGTAGTCAACACGCTTA
>ONNL01000201.1 GCA_900319195.1 uncultured Ruminococcus sp.
GAAAAATCAAGGCACAAACCGTAATTTCGCCGAAAGGAGGCGGTCATACGGGACTTGAAAGAAAACAGAATAACCTCCGTAAAGCTCAGGCTCGATTCGATAGAAGAGACAGATGAAGCATGGAAAGAGGCGCTCGAAAAATACAGAAGCTGACACGAGCAAAAGAGATACCTATAAAAATGGGAGGCTAAAGCGCCGACCTATCTTTACACACCGCCTGTCACCGAAAAAGTGACAGGCTCTTTTTTTGGAAATTCCGCGAAATCACTACTTTATAAATGCGGCATTCATCAGAAAAGTACATCAGCATACTGACCAAAAATTGCTGACATCAGATATAAATAGTTGACAAATAGTAATATCAGTGCTAAAATATACTTATATTATATTATTTTGGAGGTTCTGAAATGAAGAACAAATCAATCGTAAGAGCCGTTACGGGAACTGTCGCGGCAGCTGTACTCTGTACAACAGCTGTTTCTACCGCATTTGCAGTTCCTTCAACGGACCTCGGCAGCGTAAATTATACTGCTGATGCCGAGACCACAGGCAAAGTAATTTACAGTACAGACTTCGAGGACGGCGATGTTTCGGCATTCTCCAACAGAGGTGAAAACGACACGACCGAGATCTCCGCAACAACAGATGATGCCGTTTCGGGCACAACTGCTCTCCTTGCAAGCGGTCGCTCAAAGGACTGGAACGGTCCTGCATTCAGACTCGACCAGAAGTGCGAGCCGTACACCGAGTACTACCTCAACTTCAGCTTCAAGGCAAGATACTACACAAGCTGCACGGTAAGCTTCCAGTACAACGATTCCGACGGAACTACCCACTACAGCAACCTTGTGCAGAACATCAACACAAGCGACTGGTACAACGTTGAAAACCTCAAGGTAAGCTTCACAGACGAAATGACTGATGTTTACGTTTACCTCGAGGGCGGTCAGAACGATATTTTCATCGACGATTTCAGCGTTACAGAAGTCCCCAATGTTGAGATAGAGGACATCACCTCTCTCTGCGACACATTCGGCAATTATTTCAAGGTCGGAACAGCTATCACTCCCTCGAACCTCTCCTCAAAGCCGTTCATGTCTCTCGTTGAGAAGCACTTCAACGACAGCCTTACAGCAGGCAACGAGATGAAGCCCGATTCAGTCCTCAACAAGACCGCTTGTCAGGCTTATTATGAGGAAACAGGCGATGATACAGTTCCGCAGATATCCTTCTCGGCTGCAAAGCCCTTCCTCAATTACTGCAAGAAAAACAATGTTCCCGTAAGAGTACACACTCTCGTATGGCACAGCCAGACTCCCGACTGGTTCTTCAAGGAGGGCTATGCTGACGACGGAGAATGGGTATCAAAGGAAAAAATGATAAAGCGTATGGAGAACTACATCAAGGCTTATTTCACAGAGCTTACTGCTCTCTATCCTGATGTTGACTTCTATGCGTGCGACGTTGTAAACGAAGCTTGGACAGACGACGGAAAGCCGCGTGATCCCGGTGAGCAGGGTCAGAACGGTTCTACCAAATCCGCATGGGTACAGGTATTCGGTGACAACTCATTCATCGAGTATGCGTTCACATTCGCAAGAGAGTACGCTCCCGCAAACTGCAAGCTCTACTACAACGACTTCAACGAATATATGCCCAACAAGACAGCAGCTATCGTAAGCATGGCTACAGACCTCAAGGCTAAGGGACTTATCGACGGTATCGGTATGCAGTCTCACCTTGACGCAAGAAGAAGTCTCAGCGACGCTTTCCCGAGCATTTCAGCATACGAAAAGGGACTCAAGGCATTCTGCGATACAGGTCTTGACATTCAGATAACCGAGCTCGACGCTACACTCGCAGAGGGCGTTTCCGAGGCAGATGTACCCGCAGGACTTGAAAATCAGGCTGCATACTACAAGGGCATCATGGAGCTCGCTGTAAAGTATTCTGATCACATCTCGGCAGTTATATTCTGGGGCGTGACCGATACTGAGAGCTGGAGAGCTCCGAGGTATCCGCTCATATTCGACGGTGATTACAAGGCTAAGCCTGCATATTACTCGATCATGGAGCTTGCCGATGAGAATATCGACATCATAACAACTACAACAGACCCCAATGCAACAACTACCACAACAGTCCCCACAACGACAACTACCGTTGAGGAGACCACAACAACATCTGCAAATACAGATACCGAGACCACCACAACAGCTCCCGATACGGATATTGTTTACGGTGACTCAAACGGCGACGACATTATATCTGTCGCAGACCCGACTCTCATCATGCAGTCTATCGCAAATCCGAATGAGTATGTTGTAAAAAATACCGCAGCAGCCGACGTAGTCGGAAACGACGGTGTAACATCACAGGACGCGCTTGCTATCCAGCAGTACCTTGCTGCTCCCGATGACAATCCCCTTCCCGTGAAGTAAAAGACCAATAAAGTAAAAACTATCGGGGAAGCCTCACACAGAGACTTCCCCGATTTTCTTTTTGTCACTGATAAAAAACAACGGGGGATCTCTCCCCCGTTAATGCTGTATATCGTCAGATGACACCGTTCTCGGCATCAATTATTTTCTTGTTGTAGTAGTCCTTGCTCCAGCCGAATTCAAATTCCGTGAACATATTGAGGTAATTCCTCGTATTATCGACTGATTCCAAAAGACCGGCAGCACCCGATATCTTACAGATATAGATACCCATTATAAGAATATTCAGCAGTGTCGTATCATTTCTTCCCGTAGGCTTATAGCGGATATCCCTCAGCAGACGGAAAGCGTCAACATAATTCTTTGCCGCACACTCAACGATAGAGTTTGCAATATGCATATTCACCTGTCGCGGAACAGGTAATTTAAGGGCATATTTCTGCATGAAGTCAATGTTGTCTGTTCTGAAATCCACGGCATCACGCCATTTGCCGAGCTTGCTCTTATTTTTGAGCATAAGTATGCTGTATTCAAACTTCTCGTCATTATTCATCTTTTTATCGGTGAGCATATCAAGATAGAATTCTGCACTTATATTATCGTGTATCTTGTCATAGAATGCCGAAAGTTGAATTATATCAATCGGTGACGGGTTCTTTGATTCGTCAACAAAAGCGTCAGCGTATTCCTCGCAAAGATCCTTTGAATAGCCGTCTGCAGAAAAATTGTTGTAAAGATCTTCGTATTTCTGTGCTCCTGCAGATGCATTAGCGAAAAGTCCCTTGGCGAATTTCATTTTTTTACGCTCAGACGGTGTAAGCATTGGTATCATCCCTCCTGATCCATACTGTATCTGAATCCCATTTACCTTAATTTTAGCACAAAATTAAAAGATAGTCAACATTTGCTTGGTTATTTCCTACAAAACTGTTGAAATGCACAAAAAACAGCTCGGATTTTTTCTATATAAAAATTTTAAACTTTAAATTCCTTTAAGATTATTTCAATAATTTATGGTATAATAGAATTGTATAGTAGATAATTATAGGGCACCTCTAAAAACCTGTTTGATTAAAGAAAAATCAGATAGGTGCTGTAGATGTTAGGAAAGCTGTTGCAGGCGGGCTTTCGCC
>ONNL01000014.1 GCA_900319195.1 uncultured Ruminococcus sp.
ACAAAGACCGTGCTGTTCGACGAAAAGGGAACAGTTATCGCGTCAAAAACGATAGAATATCCGATGTACCAGCTCAAAAACGGCTATGCCGAGCAGAAGCCGTCGGACTGGTCAAATGCGATGATAAACACGATAAAGGCAGTCATGGCACAGAGCGGTGTTAGCAAAAATGATGTCAAGGGTATCGGTATCTCGGGACAGATGCACGGTCTCGTCATGCTCGATAAGGACAACAATGTCCTGCGCGATTCGATAATCTGGTGCGACCAGAGAACGACCGCCGAGGTCGAGGAAATGGACCGCATCGTCGGACGCGAGAAGCTCGTCGAGATAACCGCAAATCCTGCGCTCACAGGCTGGACAGCGGCGAAGATACTCTGGGTCAAGAACAACGAACCCGAGATCTATTCCAAGGTCGCTCATATCCTTCTCCCGAAGGACTACCTGCGACTCATCCTCACGGGCGAGTACGCTACCGAGGTGAGTGACGCTTCGGGAATGCAGCTGCTTGACGTGCCGAACAGAATGTGGTCGGACGAGCTGCTCTCCGCATTTGAGATAGACAAGAGCTGGCTCGGCACAGTACACGAGTCCTGCGAGGTGACAGGTACGCTCACAAAGAAAATGGCTGAGGAGCTCGGACTGCGTGAGGATACGATAGTTGTCGGCGGTGCAGGCGACAATGCCGCAGCTGCCGTAGGTACGGGAGTTGTCGAGGACGGCAGGGCTTTCACGACGATAGGCACGTCGGGAGTTGTCTTTGCTCACACCTCGAAAATTTCAATTGATAAAAAGGGCAGAGTGCACACCTGCTGTGCGGCTGTTCCGAATACATGGCACGTAATGGGCGTAACACAGGGCGCGGGACTGTCGCTGAAATGGTTCCGTGACAACTTCTGCATGACCGAGAAGGAGACCGCAAGGCTCATGGGTGTTGACGAATACTACCTCATGGACAAGGCTGCGGAAAAGGTACCGGTCGGTGCGAACAGGCTGCTCTATCTGCCCTATCTCATGGGCGAGAGGACTCCTCATCTCGACGCGGACGCAAGGGGAGTTTTCTTCGGACTTTCGGCAATCCATACGCGCCGCGATATGCTCCGCGCGGTAATGGAGGGAGTTACCTACTCGCTTCGTGACTGCGTTGAGGTGTTCCGTGAGATGAACGTCAATGTCAGCGATATGATGGCTTGCGGAGGCGGAGGCTCATCGCCGCTGTGGAGGTCTATGCTTGCTGACCTCTACAACTGCAATGTCAAGACCGTTGCGTCGAAGGAAGGTCCTGCGCTGGGAGTTGCTATCCTTGCGAGCGTTGGTGCAGGCATTTACAGCAGTGTCCCCGAGGCTTGCAGTGCAATAATCAGGACGGACAAGGTTCAGGAGCCGAATGCGGAGAATGTTCCCGAGTATGAGAAGTACTATCAGCTCTACCGCGAGATATATCCTGCACTCAGGGAGCAGTTTGCAAGGCTTGCACAAATTTGAGGGAAGGTAAAAAAAGTTGAAAAAGGTCGATATAAAGGGAAAAATTGGAGGGGTACTAAACCCCGGTGAAAAGTATACAGAGGGATTTAAGCTTATATCAAAATATCGCTCGGCAATAATGGGATTTGCAGCGTTGTGGATACTGTTCTTTCACGAATGGTGTGTCATATCAACAAAGCCTGTTCCGAATCATCTTGAAACAAGGTTTGTCCGCTTCGGCTACGGCGGAGTTGACATATTCTTCCTGCTTTCCGGAATTGGTCTTACGTATGCGATACAAAAGTCCAATCTTATCACATTCTATTACCGGCGGCTGAAAAGGCTGATCCTGCCGTTTCTTACCATTGCATTTATAAGGATGCACCTTGAGAGCTGGACGATGGACGGTCTTATAGACGATATAACGGGCAGAGGGTTTTATAAAATAAGTATATACTGCTTCCTCTGGTTCATTCCGGCGATCGTGACATTCTACATCTTTTTTCCGATATACTGGAAGATATTCAAGGTGGTCGGACCTTATATATGTACAGTCTCAGCCCTGATAATATGGCTGCTATGGACCCTCAGCGTGAAGGATACTCTGAGAGGTGACCTTTTTGGCTTCACAAACCGTATCCCGGTCTTTCTCATCGGAATATTTATCGGCTATCTTACTCAGACAAGAGGTGCGCTGAAATTCAGAAGAAGGGCATATCTGCCGATAGCGCTTGGGTTCTGGCTCGGTCTGCGCTTTCTGGAGCTTACTAACTTTTGGAATTATTTCCTGCTTGTTCCCACATCAAACTGCTGTATACCGACCCTGCTCGTAGCAGTGACACTACCCTTCCTCATGGCTAAGGCACTCAATGAGCTGGAGTGTCATAAGGGCTTCTGCGTCATCGGTCATATCCTGACCGGTGTACTTAAATGGTTCGGCGGATTTTCACTTGAGCTATACTGTCTTCAGGAATGGTTTGCAAATACAGTGCTTCCGGATATGCGCGAAAAGGGCTGGAGTGATCTTAAGGTGAATCTTGTGCTTTTTTCAATGATAATCGTTATATCCTTTGTCGGAAGCGTTGTATTCAAATACTTCTGGAGGCTTATAGAGCTGCCGTTCAGGAAGTATGTTTTCACAGGTCCGAGGAAGGTGAGAAAGCCTGCATTTGAGGCTAAGGCTGAGGACGTTGTTATCACCGACAATGGCGCACAGATGCTCAGTGACACTGCCGACCGCATAGAGGCTGCCGTTGAACGTCTTGAAAAGGCTGCTGAGAAAATTTCAAAGACCGCAAAGTAATTTTACTCAGCCGTCATCGGCTCTGCTGTGAGAAATATCCCGCACTCAAGGATAAGTTCGCAAAGCTGGCGGCTTTATGATATGAAAATATCCCCGATTTTTTCGGGGATATTTTTTCGGAATTGATATATATAGCTCAGCCTTTTTGCGCATCATTAAATAATACGATGCCCCGAAACCTCATAGCGTTTCCGGGCTGTTTTTATTGCTATGCCGTTATTTCAATACACTTGTCGGGTCAATATATTCGCCGTTGTGTGTCATTTCAATGTGAATATGCGGAGCAAGTGCACTTTCAATGTCCGCTGTATTGCCGACAACTCCAATGACATCGCCGCTTGCGACCATATCACCCTCCTGAAATCTCACATCAGCTCCGAGACCGCAGTACTTGGTGATATAGCCGTTGTGGTGGTCGATCGTGAGCGTAGCTCCCCAGAGCGCGTCGTTTTCTATCTTCTTGACCTCGCCCGACGAGACAGAGTACACGTTTGCTCCCACATCAGCGCCGTAGTCCGTACCGTTGTGAGTCTGCCATGAGCCTGTCGTCTCGTTTTTCACGAGCTCACCGCCGCTGAATGCACAGAGAATATTGTCTGCATTGTCGAGCGGCAGGTGGACATTTTCAAGCTTGTCCGAAACATCAGCCTGTACGGGCACTTCCTCTGTCTGTGCATTTACGGGCGCAGATTCGATTACTATGTCCTGTGCAGGCAGGGTGGGGGACACCGAGACGTTATCCCTCCGCACTCCCGTGGTAATAGGAGCAGCAGTGGTAAGCGGCTGAGTGACTTTTGGGATACCCGTGTATTTTCTGTCAACTGCGGCTTCTGTTGCTCTTGTCGAGCTCTCCGCGGCGATGTGCTGCTCGGTGAGTTTTTCTCCCTGATTATAGGCAAACACACAGGCAGAGCCTATCATGACCGCACTTATTCCGAGGGCGGCATAAAAGCCCTTCATGCCTTTTTTTGTGCTGTTATCCGAAAATAGATTTTTCTTCATGTATAACACCTCCGAATCTATTTTTGACAGATAACGGCGGAATATACAAAAAAACACAAAAAGCTTTTTGTTGTCTGAGACTTGCAGAGAAGTTTTAATGCTAAGAAAATACCGACCTCGTCGTCAAAGGATTTGAAGGGTCTTGAAAAACAATACGGAGAATCCTCTAAAGATCCCCCGTATAAATACTCATATAAAATTTGTATGCCTTTTATCAGAGAAGAGAAGCTCTTATCTGGTCGCCCGAGAGCTTTGAAAGGTAAGCGGGAGCAATATCGAATACGGTCTTGCAGCCTGTCTGACCCTCTGCGCTGAGTCTGCCAATAGCTCTTGCATAGCAAACGAGAACGCTTCCTGTGAACTCGGGATTCGAGCCGAGCTTGAGTGAATATTCTATCATCTGATGAGTATTGCCGTCAGCACCTGTCATGCCGCTTCTCATAACGAAGCCGCCGTGGTTCATCTTGTTGTGATTTGCGTCGAATTCTTCCTCAGAGATGAAGTGTACAGTTGTATCATACTCATCGAAGTAGTTCTTCATTGTCTTGATCTCGTTCTCTATCTGAGCGAGGTCTGCGCCGTCCTCGGCAACAACGAAGCACTCACGGGTGTGCTTCTGACGAGTTGTGAGCTCGGGCTGAGAGCCTGAACGTACAGCGTCCATAGCTGCTTCAACAGGGCAGGTGTACTGAATGCCCTTCTTTACGCCGTTTATGCGTCTGATAGCGTCGGAGTGACCCTGACTTACGCCCTTGCCCCAGAATGTATATGACTTTCCTTCGGGAAGAATGGACTCAGCATAGAGTCTGTTGAGCGAGAAGAGACCCGGGTCCCAGCCGCAAGAGATAAGAGCAGTGTGACCGCTTTCCTTTGCAGCCTTGTCAACGTTTGTGAAGTGCTCGGGTATTCTTGCGTGAGTATCAAAGCTGTCGATAACGTTGAAGTCCTTAGCGAGCTCGGGAGTCTGCTTGGGGAGGTCTGTTGCGCTTCCTCCGCAGATTATGAGAACGTCTATGTCGTTCTTCTTGTCGGCAATGCTGTTCATGCTGAAAACGTCTGCACCTGTTGCAGTTACGACTGTTGAGGGGTCACGGCGAGTGAAAACGCCGACAAGCTCCATGTCGTCATTCTGTCTAATTGCAAACTCAACACCCTTGCCGAGATTGCCGTATCCTGCGATACCTATTCTTAATTTTCCCATAGAAAAGCCTCCTAAACAAATGTGAATTAAAATTCAAGTAATATTATATCACAACTTTTTTTTCGTGTAAAGATTTTTTTTGAAAAAAATCGTAAAAATTAAGGGCTCCTTAACCGTGGTACAAATACAGAGCTTTGTGCATTCTATTGAGGGAAAACCTTTTGAGCCAAAGGGCTTCGCCAACAGCGACCCGTACCCTCTGTCCTTCGGACATCGTCTCGCCTGTCGGCTCGGTCGGTGCTTCTGCTTCGCAGAGGTGTAC